>DFFO01000042.1 GCA_002369255.1 Lachnospiraceae bacterium UBA3774 | reverse complement strand
CCATATCCATTTCCTTCTTGCAGTCTTTGTATTTGAAATCGACTTCTTTTCCGCCTACGATACAATTCTGCTCGGCAAGATCGTTCGGAACGACCCAGTCAAGAGTAACGTTTGAGAAAGGCGCCTGCGTGCCCCAACGCGAAGGGGTATTTACGCCGAAAACGAATGATTCGATGCACTGCTTTGTTTCTCTGTATGAAAGATTATCGATCTTAACAAAGGGAGCAAGATATGTATCAAATGAAGAAAATGCCTGCGCGCCCGCCCATTCGTTCTGCATGATCCCGAGGAAGTTTACCATCTGGTTGCAGAGGGTGGAAAGGTGCTTTGCGGGAGCGGAAGTGATCTTTCCGGGGATGCCGCCGAGACCTTCCTGAATGAGCTGTCTGAGCGACCAGCCCGCGCAGTATCCGGTAAGCATGGAAAGATCGTGGAGATGTATGTCGGCATTACGGTGCGCCTGTGCGATCTCCTGGTCATAGATCTCGCTGAGCCAGTAGTTGGCGGTGATCGCGCCGGAGTTTGAAAGGATCAGTCCGCCTACAGAATAGGTGACTGTGGAATTTTCTTTTACGCGCCAGTCTTCGACCTTTACATAGCTGTTTACGATATCCTTGTAGTCAAGGATGGTGGATTTCATGTTGCGGACTTTTTCGCGCTGCTTGCGGTAAAGGATGTAGGCCTTCGCCACGTCCGTATAACCCGCCTGCTCAAGCGTATGCTCAACGCTGTCCTGAACGTCTTCTACCGTGATTTTTCCGTCCTTTACCTTTGGCTGGAAATCAGCGGTGACGCGAAGCGCGAGCAGCTGCATGATGCTGTCCTCATAATTTTTTCCTGTTGCTTCGAAGGCTTTTGCAATAGCCTTCTCGATCTTCGAAATGTCAAAACCGACTATTTCTCCGTCTCTTTTAATTACTTCGATCATTTTTGCTCTCCTCTGAAAATATATAAATAAAAGTATAAAAAATCAGGCAAACGCAATTTCTTGTGGCTTGCCCGATTAGTGTACTACCATATATTGTGGTTGTCAACTGATTTATACTTTCTTTTTCAAAGGTTTTTCCGCCTTTATTTAAGTGCGGTCGGTGCTTCCCATACCGCCGTTTCTCACTCCGGACGCGGTATCGCCAGCCGCAACCCCGTAGGGCAGAAAAATCCCCTGAGCAAACCTTTCGCCCGCCGAAATACAGAGCGTTTTTCCTTCCAGGCCCTCATTTGTCAGTTTTATCTGGATATGGCCTTCGTTGTCGGAAAAATAATAATCGCTGTCTATTATACCGACGGTATTGTCAAGCCGGAGACGGTATTTAAAACCGAGTCCACTTCTGGGCACTATCATAAGAAACCAGCCTTCTTCTATTTTGGCGCGGATCCCCGTGGGTACCACTTTGCTTTCTCCCGGCTCAAGCGTAAATGCGACGGGGGAACAAAAATCGTATCCCGCAGACCCCGACGTAGCGCGGCGCGGCATTTTCAGCGCCTCATAAGCTGCGCCCGGATCTTCGCTGTCATAGCCAAGTCTTTTAAGCTCGTCTTTAAAGAGCTTTTTATTTATTTTTTCAAATTCCGCAACCGTTTTCATGCCGATCCCCTTTTTTCCTTTATATATATTTTATCAAAAAAACGTATTTTAAGCTAATCATCTTTTCTGTATTTGACCATAAGCTCCCGGAACAGTTCCTTCGCCGCCGGAGGGGTATACGTTATGGCATTGGCTCCGGCCTGAATGGTTTTTTTGATGTTTTCTTCCGTATTGCCGCCGGACGCGATAATAGGTATATCCGGAAAGTCGCTCCGTATTTTTCGGACGACCGACGGAGTATCGGCCGCCGCGGCCACGTTGATGATCGAGGCTCCGGCTTCGATCCTCTTGGCTATATCGGTCTCTTCGTTTATTACTGTGATCACGACCGGAATATCTACTGATCTTGAAACCGCCATCAGATTCAGGTTTGAGATAGGCGAGTTTAAGACGACGGCCATGGCGCCCTGTGATTCAACGTCTTTTGCAAGTCCCACCGTGCGAAGACCTTTGGTCGTTCCGCCGCCGACACCGCAAAAAACCGGAATATATGCAGCCTTGATGATCGCGTCGCTGATAGCCTGCTGCGGAGTAAAAGGATAAACCGCAAAGACCGCGTCGGCGTCGCAGTTTCGGATAATGGCCAGATCAGTGGTAAATACAAGAGATTTGATACATCTGCCATAGATTACGATACCGCTGGCTTTTTGGATCTCTTCAGGCATTTTTAAAATACTGTGGCGCAGCCTGCTTTCCACTTCGGGCGCTGTCTGTTTTCGCTCGCTCATAAGATCTTCCTTTCATATGCAAAACACCGCAGCCTGCTTTTTTCTTCAAACCCCGTACTGCGCTTGGCAAAAACGCCTTTTTATCTTATCATATTTGGCCGGTTTAAACAATCTTGCGCGGCTGCGATTAGTTCCAAAACGCATCCATATGGTGCTCCTTTAGCTTGAATTGGCTTTTTCTTTGTGCTATATTTTCTGCTATGAATTATATAAATAATCTTGTTTCACATTTTAAAACCATCACGGCCCACAGAAATCTGGTCTGCAGATACTGCTTTAAAATAGGGCTTTACAGACAGGGGCTTATGCACGACCTGTCAAAGTATTCCCCGACCGAATTTATTCCAGGCGTGAAATATTATCAGGGGACCAGGTCTCCGAACGCGCAGGAGCGTGACGAAAACGGTTTTTCGAAAGCCTGGCTGCATCACAAAGGGCGCAACCGCCATCATTACGAATACTGGAACGATCATATAAACGGCGCGCCTCCGGGAACCGTAGGCCCCATAAAGATGCCCCGCAGATACGTAGCCGAAATGTTCTGCGACAGACTCGCGGCCTCCCACATCTACAACGCGGATAATTATAACGACAAAATGCCGCTCGATTATTTTCTTCGGGTAAAAGAAACCGTTCTGATGCACCCGGAAACGGCAAAAGAGCTTGAATATCTGCTGACGCTGAATTGGAAAAAAGGTGAAGATACCGCCCTAAGATATATCAAAGACTATTATCTGAAAGGCAAAAAGCATTAAAAAAACTGCCCGGGCGGGCAGTTTTTTTGTTATTCCATCGAGGCCGAAACGCTGCGGTACGGAATAGGCTCGGAAAGCACTATCTGCGTCTGCGTGTGTCCGTAGCGCTGAATCTCGGAAATGAAGCTTTCGAGATCCGGCGTCGAGGCAAATATCGCTTTTACGATCATAGTATTATCGCCGGAAACGATACAACACTCCAGGACGTTCGGACGTTTTTGAATAAACGGCAAAAACTCCTGTTTTTTCTTCGGCGCCATCGAAATACTGATGAAAGCGCTGATGTGGTAGCCGAGCTTGTCAGAGCTGACGGCTGCGTGATATCCGGTGATAATGCCGCTCTCTTCAAGCTTGCTGATACGGGAAGCAACAGCCGGGGAAGAAAGATAAACCTGCTCCGAAAGTTGCTTAAGCGAGTATCTTGCATTCTCCTGAAGGAGTTTCACCAACATTTTATCAACTTTGTCCATAATAATACCTCTTGGTTAATTACCTTTTTAGTAAAAATAATAAAACAACCGTCCTATAAGATAGCATTTAATTAAATTAAGTGCAAGCATTTTTTTTGGAATATATCAAAAGACTTTCGTTATTTTATTAACATTTTAGGCATACGTCCGCTCACCGAAAATCGCCGTTCCGACTCTGATATACGTAGCGCCCTCTTCAACGGCCACTTCAAAATCCCCGGTCATACCCATTGAAAGCTCCGTCATAGGCGCGTTTTCAATGTTTTTGCTTCGCAGCTCATCTCTCATTTCACGAAGCCGCCTGAAGTATTTTCTGTTGTCCTCAGGATCTTCTACCGGCGGAGCGATTGCCATAAGGCCCATTACTTTAAGCCCCGGAAGCGCTGCCGCAGATCTTACCAAAGCCTCTGTTTCACTTGCGTTTGCGCCATATTTGGTTTCTTCGTCAGCAATATTTATTTCAATAAGTATCGGAACGATTAACCCGCTCTTCCGGGCCTGATCCGAAATGGCCTGTGCAAGATGAATACTCTGCACGGAATGGATAAGACAGGCTCTGCCGACGACCATTTTGACCTTGTTGGTCTGAAGGTTTCCTATCATATGCCATTTAAGAGGCGTAGTGATATTTCCGTCTGCGTCTTGCGTAGAGAGTATCCCGTCGTGCTTTCTTTTCAGCTCCTGCGGCTTGTTTTCGCCAAAATCCTTTACCCCCGCGCCCGCAAGCTCCACTACCATTTCATCGGGCTTTGTCTTGCTGACGGCGATCACCGTAACGCTTTTTCGCTCTCTGCCTGCTCTTTTGCAGGCCGCTTCTACACGTTCTTCTATTTTTGCATAATTTTCCGTTACCATATTATTCTCCGATATCCTTTATCATCCGGCAAAACAGCGTCAGCATCAAAAGATCCGCGCTTCCGCCTGGAGATAGATTGTTTTCGATAAAAAATCCGTCAAATTCAGACGCTTTTAAAAGCAGTTCGTCTTCAAGAGCATTTTTGTCGGCAAGATCCGGATTTTCAAGTTTTTCCTTCATGCTGCGAAAAAACTTTCCGACAAGCTCTCCCGCTTTTGCGGCCAGGGTCTTTCCGCCCCTGTGGATCATATTTGTATCCGTAATGCCGCCGATAAGTCCAAGCAGGGCAAACACGCCGGCGGCATTTACTCCAAGGCCGCGTTTTATCGCAAGCTCAAAAGCAGGGAGCGAAACATCTCTTATGGCCGCAAAACCTGACGCAGCCTGCGTTCTTGCGCCTCCCGCTATGCCTCGAAGCCCCTCTTCGTGGGCTATCGGGGCGGCGATCTCTCCCGCTGTTTTTAGTATTCTTTCGATATCAAAACCGCCGGCATATCCCCATGCGGCACAGATGATCCCAAGTGAAAAAATCGCGCCTTTATGCGTATTTACTCCCTGCGTCGCTTTAAGCATACTTTCTTCTGCCAAAACTCCGCGCGGTCTGATGGCCCCAAGCACCGACCCGGACGGGACGCGCCCCGCAGCGAGCTCTCTTCCCTGAGAAAAGCATTCTCCGAAATAGTCTTTTATTGCGCCTGCGCTTTTTTCAAACAGCGCCGGCGTCATATCCGTGTGAGCTCCGTTGTTTGACAGATCCACAAGACCGGGTTTTGGCGTAACGGCCACCTCATTCATCATTGAAACAAAGGCCATATCGCAGACCGTCTCCGGTCCCATTTCGAAACGCAGGTGATCGAAAATCATTTCCTCCGTGACGCGCTTTAGCTCCGAAACCGTGTGAGCCCTCGTACTTGCGCACTGTGCGGCTTTTTTTCCACAGATCAAACAGCGCCTTTCGGACAGTCCCACATCGCTTCTTGACACCTTGTTTCCGTCTTTTTTGATAATATCTATATCGAATAACCGACCAAGATCGTGTTCTTCCTCTACAAGGATTGTGAGCCGCTTTAGGTCCTCTGCGCTTTGCTCTTTTTCGGAAACAACGTAATAAGCCTCATTCCCGTAGGGCAGCTCGCGTATCTGCCTTTCGGCCGAAATCCCCGCCCGCGAAAGCACGTCTTCTATAGCCGCGCAACCAATGAAAAACGCCCTGCCGATCAGCGCGTTAGTCTTTATAGGGCCCGCGATATTCATTGTAAAGCATATCAACGAACAATCAGGGCAAAACTCCAGAATCTGTTTCTGGAGCCTTGCCCTGCTTTCTCTGCCGTCAAGCATTTCAGGCAGTTCAACTTTGTGACCGGTGGTCCATAATTCTCTCATGTGCTGATTATTGGCAATAGCCTCTAAAGAAGTCTCCTATATCGCAAATGGCCTTGCGAAGCTCAGCTACTTCAGGAAGAAGAATGAGTCTGAAATGATCGGCCTTTGGCCAGCTAAATCCCGTTCCGCCTACGATGAGGATGTGCTTTGACTCAAGGAGATCAAACGCCATTTTGATGTCGTCTTTTATAACGATCTTGTCCGACACCTTCGGGAATACGTAAAATGCCGCCATAGGCTTGTGGTATGATATCAGACCTTCGTCGGCAAGCCTGTCCATCTCCTCGATGGCCGCTTTTCTCTGCTCGTAAAGTCTTCCGCCGGGAAGCATCATTTCATCCGTGCTCTCATGGTCTTTGAGCGCAGCCGGAATAACAAGCTGCGTAAGCGCGTTTCCGCAAAGGCGCATCGCGGCGAGTTTTCCGATACATTCCCTGATATCGCAGGTAAGTTCCTTAGGTCCGCTCACAACAGCCCATCCGCATCTGAAGCCGCAGATGATATGTGATTTTGAAAGTCCGTTGAGCGTAATAACGGGCATATCGGGGGCAAGCTTTGCAGTGGACTGCATCGGTGCATTATCGAAGATCAGTCTGTCATATATTTCGTCCGAAATGATGAGCAGCTCGTGTCTGCGTGCAAACTCTATCACTTCCTTTACTGCCTCGGGAGGATATACCTGCCCGGTAGGGTTGTTCGGATTTATGAGCAGGACTGCTTTTGTGCGGTCCGTCACTTTCTTTTCCATATCCGCTACGTCCGGGATCCAGCCTGCTTTTTCGTCGCACATATAAAAAACGGGCTTTGCCATTGCAAGATGTGCGGCGTTTGTCCAAAGACTGTAGTTCGGGCATGGAACGAGAAATTCGTCTCCGGCCGAAAGTACGCTGTTAGCTATCATCGTGGCCAATTCGCTCACGCCGTTTCCGATAAAAACGTCATCCTCGGTAATGCCGGTTATGCCGCGCGAAATATGATAATCCCTGATCGCCGTCCGCGCTTCCACCATTCCGCGTGCGTCGCAATAAGCAACGGCGCGGTCCATACCTTCGGTAAGCGCTTTTCTGACGCTGTCGGGCATTCCAAAGCCGAAGGTCGCCGGATTTCCGGTGTTAAGTCTGGTAATACTGATACCGGCCTTTATCATTTCAAGAGATTTCTCATAGACCGGGCCTCTGATATCGCTGCGAACAAGCTGCATTTTGTCGGATTTTTCAATTTTTCTCATATTATTTCTCCGTACTTCCGTTTTATCAAAAACATACCGTAAACATTACCATTTTTTTCGCTTTTTTACAATACCCGAGAGGGTTTTTATAAAAAAAGAGGGTCGGATTTCCGACCCTCCGAAAGAATTTGTGAAAATTACAGAGCCGCCTCAAGAGTAGCGCGGATGGCTTTGATAAAGTCAAGAGAATTGAGCTTTTTGACTTTTGATTTGTCCATCGTGGTGATGAGTGCAAGGTCGCCTGTCATGTTTCCGGCCTCGATGGTGTCAAGAGTGGCCTTTTCAAGCTTGTCGGCGAAGTCCTGAAGCTCTTTGATTCCGTCAAGCTCGCCGCGTTTGCGAAGAGCGCCGGACCATGCAAAGATGGTGGCTACGGAGTTCGTAGAGGTCTCTTCGCCTTTGAGGTGCTTGTAGTAGTGACGCTGAACGGTTCCGTGAGCGGCCTCATACTCGTATTTTCCGGAAGGAGAAACAAGTACGGAAGTCATCATTGCAAGCGAACCGTAAGCGGTAGCAAGCATGTCGGACATAACGTCGCCGTCGTAGTTCT
>DFFO01000099.1 GCA_002369255.1 Lachnospiraceae bacterium UBA3774 | reverse complement strand
ACGGAACGTGGTGGTACGTTAAGAACGGCGTTGTGCAGTTCGGTGTTACAGACGTAGTCAAGCGTACCGAAGACGGCTCATGGTGGTACGTCAAGGACGGCAAGGTACAGACCGGTTTTTCCGGAACGGTTACAATAAGCGGAAAGAAATACACTGTCACCAAAGGAAAAGTTAAATAACAACTGATGAAAAAAGGGCTGTCGCCCGGATGGTTAAATCATCCAAAGTGACACCCCTTTAAATAGCGCGGTTTTGCAATTAATTATTTGTCGGATTTTTCGCCAAGCTTCTCAAGCAACGCCTCAGCGTCAATTCCCAGCTCTTTCACAGCGGAGACTACTTTGCTAAGTGTTTCCGCTTTTCCTTTGGTAATACCTTCCGCAAGTCCTTCTGCAAGTCCTTCGGCTCTGCCCTCGTCCTTCGCCTCATCAAGCATCTCGCCAAACGTCATATACTCCACCTCCCAGCCGCGGCGGCTTCGCGCATCCTCGACGATCCTCTCGATCTTTTCGGTAAACTTGTCGTCGGAAACGGCTTTGCCTGTGCGGATATACTCAAGAAAAGCTATGAGCTTTTCGCTTAATCCGATGGTTTTGCAATACGGATTCACTAACACGGTAATTGTACCATCCCCGAGCTGTCTTTTCAATTCTTCCTTTGCTCTCATGGTAAACGTGTAGATGGGCTTATCGTAATCATCGCCGAGCCTGTTTTTGCAGATAAAAATAACGTAAGTGGTTTTAAGCGAGTGAAACCTGCCGCTTGGGTCAAGCTGGTCGATATCCATAACGGAGTGATAATACCTGCTCCGTTTTGCTATATCCGGCTCGCGCTTCACCTGCATTTCAATATCGTAGACAATGTCTCCGCTTTCCACATAAGCGTCAAAGCGCACTCCGCGCTTGTCATACCTGACAGCTGTGTGCTTTTGAATCACCGGCTTTGAAATACTTTCGATTTTTTCGCCGAGAATTAACTCAAGCAATTCCTTTGTCACGTCCGGGTTGTCTTCCAGCACCCGGCAGAACATAAAGTCGTCAGTAAAGGTCAGTTCTTTGTACTCTTTTTTCATGAGCACCTCCTTAAAAGTATTATCGGAAAGAGGGCGGGCGCGAGGCAGCGCAGATTGGTGAGACAGACGTTTTCTTTAAAGCGGGGATATTGCAGAGAATTCTGCCAATAAAAACGCAGAGGCAAGATACCTCTGCGAAATAAAAAGGGCTCTGATAAGAGCCCTGAAGATATTCAGTTGTAAAAAACGCGCCGCGCGCCTTAACCTATTTCCCGGTGCTTACACTATACCACAAAGTTTTGTGACAAAGGCGGACAACTTTAAAAAAAATTTGATTCCGGAACATATAATTCCATTTACAATCCCGAGCAAATCCGATTTTTTTGTAGGTTTGTCAAACATGAGTTTTTGTCCTTATCGACAATAACACATGTATTGTAATCATACAATAATTATCACCGGTGAGGGTTCTTCCATGTTGAAGAATTCTGCAAAAAATGGTAAAATAGTTCGGTTATAGCGGTCTGCGGAAAGACTCTTATAGCCGGATTATTATTTCAAAAGGAAGCGAAGAAAACTTATGAAGTACAATTTCAAATCTATCGAATCAAAATGGCAGATGAAATGGGAAGAAAATGAAACGTTCCGCGCAGAGGATGAGAGCCCGAAAAAGAAATTCTACGGTCTGGTAGAATTCCCTTATCCTTCGGGCGCCGGCCTGCACGTCGGACATTGCAAGGCATATCTCGGTCTTGACGCCATGTGCCGGATGCTGCGCATGCAGGATTATAACGTCCTGTTTCCCATCGGTTTTGACGCATTCGGGCTTCCGGCGGAAAACTATGCCATAAAGACGGGTATTCATCCCAGGATCGTTACCGATCAGAATATAAAGCATTTTACCGAACAGATGAAAAAAGTCGGTTTTTCATTTGACTGGAGCAGAACGATAGATACTACTGACGAGGATTATTACAAGTGGACCCAGTGGATTTTCCTCAAGATGTTTGAAAAAGGGCTTGCCTTTAAAGACAAGACTCTGGTAAATTACTGCCCTTCGTGCAAGGTCGTTCTTTCAAACGAAGACAGCCAGGGCGGCAAATGCGATATCTGCCACAGCGACGTAATCCAGAAATCAAAAGACGTCTGGTATCTTCGCATCACGAAGTACGCCGACAGGCTCCTTGAGGGACTTGAAAAAGTTGATTTCCCCGAGCATATAAAGCAGCAGCAGATCAACTGGATCGGAAAATCCACCGGAGCTTTTGTGGATTTTGCGGTCACAAAGTCCGACGGCTCGCATCTTCAGGACGATAAAGGAAAGGCGGAAACGCTGCGCGTATATACCACCCGCCCCGATACGCTTTTCGGCGTTACCTTTATGGTAGTCGCGCCCGAGCATCCTTTGATCGAAAAGCATGCCCTTGAGATCAAAAATATCGCGCAGGTAAATGAATACAAGACCGAGTGCGCAAAAAAGACAGAGTTTGAGCGCACGCAGCTTATCAAAGACAAAACCGGCGTAAAGCTGGAAGGCATAGAAGCGGTCAATCCCATCACCGGAAAGACCATCCCGGTCTTTATTGCGGATTACGTAATGATGGGTTACGGCACGGGCGCCATAATGGCGGTTCCGGCTCACGACCAGCGCGATTATGATTTCGCAAAAGCCTTCGGCGCGGACATCGTCGAAGTCATAAAGGGCGGTGACATAGAAAAAGAGGCCTACACGGGTGACGGAGAGATGATAAACTCCGGTTTCCTTAACGGCTATACAAACAAAAAGGATTCTATTGCCCGCATGATAAAAGAGCTCGAGGAAATGGGAATAGGAAAAGGCGGCGTTCAGTACAAGATGAAAGACTGGGCTTTCAACCGCCAGAGATATTGGGGAGAGCCTATTCCGATCATCCATTGCGATAATTGCGGAAACGTTGCGGTTCCGTATGAGGAACTCCCGCTCAGGCTTCCGCAGGTAGAAAACTTCGAGCCGGGGCAGGACGGCCAGTCGCCGCTTGCCAAGCTTCCCGATTTTGTCAACTGCGCCTGTCCGAAATGTGGAAGACCCGCAAAGAGAGAAACGGATACTATGCCGCAGTGGGCAGGATCGTCATGGTATTATCTGAGATATATCGACCCTCATAACGATGAGTGCTTTGCCGACAGGAAAAAACTTGACTACTGGATGCCTGTCGATCATTACAACGGCGGCATGGAGCATGTCACAAGGCACCTGATCTACTCCAGATTCTGGCACCGTTTCCTCTACGACATCGGCGAGGTAAATTCTCCCGAGCCTTATTCAAAGCGCTCTGCACAGGGCATGATCCTCGGAGCTGACGGAGAGAAGATGAGTAAGTCCAGAGGCAATGTCGTGGATCCTTTGGATATCGTCAATCAGTACGGCGCTGATACGCTCAGGGTATACGTCCTGTTCATGGGCGATTACGGCAGCGCGGCTCCCTGGAATGATGAGTCCTTGAAGGGCTGCAAGCGCTTCCTTGACCGTACGGCTGCCCTGATGGACATTGTCACGGACGGCCCTGAGGATCCGGAGCTGGAGACGAAGGTCCACAAGACCATCAAAAAGGTCTCCGAGGATATCGAGAACCTGAAGTTCAACACCGCGATCGCCGCGATG
>DFFO01000087.1 GCA_002369255.1 Lachnospiraceae bacterium UBA3774 | reverse complement strand
ATATCTATCTCTACGGAGATATGGATATGACAGAGCGCCTGAATTGGCTTGACGAAGAGTATCTGTCAAAGTTTGACAAGATCGCCGTATTGTCGCACATAAAAAAGCAAAAACCGTTTGAAAGCCTCAAAAAAAGCGAGATACTTTATCCCGTAAAAAACGGAGAAGACGCTTGCGGCAAAACGTGGCTGTCGCTGCAATATTCTGTCGGGAACATTCTTGACAACCGCCTCTACTATGCCATGCAGATACTCGAATATGCTCTGATCGCGGCCGAAGGCTCGCCCCTTCGCGAAGCGCTCATAAAAAGCGGACTCGGAGAGGATGTTTTCGGAGGATACGTGTCTGAGCTGCTTTACCCTTATTTTAAGATCACTCTGAAAAATACCGACCCTGAGGCCGAAAAAGAGTTTCTCGAAATAGTAAAAAGCACCCTCGAAGAAACAGTCAGAGAAGGGCTGAACAAAAAAACGCTCGAGGCCGCCATCAGCAACATGGAATTTCGCGTCCGCGAGGCGGATTTCGGCGGACTGCCAAAGGGTCTGTTTTACTATATGACCGCGCTTGAAAGCTGGCTTTATGATGATAACGAGCCCGTAATGCATCTTTACTGCGACGATGAGTTCGGTTTTTTTAAAGAAAACATAGAAAGCGGATATTTTGAAGAACTGATTAAAAAATATCTTCTTGACAACACTCACGCTTCGCTTGTGGTAATGAAGCCCTGCGCCGGACTTGATATAGAAAAAGACAGAGAAAGAAGAGAACGTTTATCCGGGATCAAAGAAAAGATGTCGGAGCAGGAAAGGCTGGATATAGTAAACGCCTTCAAAGCTCTGCGCGATTATCAAAACGCGGAGCCTACTAAAGAGGCGCTTGCCACGCTTCCCCACCTTGAACTGTCAGATCTTAAAAAAACGGTTACGCCCTTTTGCGTAAAAAAAACAAACGAGAGCGGAGTAGATACTTTGCTTTCCGAAATCAATACAAACGGCATCACGTATCTGAATCTGCTGTTTAATATAAATAGTCTCGGAGAAGAGGAACTGCAGGAGCTGTGCCTGCTTCGCGAGATTATCGGTCTTGTAGATACAGACTCTCATACTTATGCGGAGCTGACTGACGAGATCAACGCAAAAATGGGCGGCCTCGATATGAGCGTAGTTTCATACAGCGATATTAAAAACGGCGGATTTAACGCTTATTTTTCCATAAGCGCAAAATTCCTTCATGACAAACAAAAAAAGGCCCTTGAGCTGATCGGGGAGATCCTGCTGACAAGCGTCTTTGACGATGAGGCACGGATAACAGAGATAATGAAACAGCTTCGCTCGCGCACAGAACAAAAAGCGCAGGGCAGCGCGCATTCATTCGCGTCAGGCAGGGCGCTTTCGCACGAGGGAGGCGAAGCGGCTTTTAAAGAGTTTGTAAACGGAATCAGTTATCTGAGATTTGTAGAGCGTGCCTGCGACAGACCGGTTTCATTGACGATTGAAAAGCTTAAGGAATTGACAAAAAAAGTTTTTCACAGGAACGCTCTCACGGTTGCTGTCACCGATGATGCTAAAGGCTTTGACTCCCTTAAAAAAATGCTCCCCGCCTTTGCCGGAGCCTTTATCGGAAAAAGCGCCGAAAATGCGGCCAAAGCAGAATTTGCTGCTGTTACCGCTGAAAACGAGGGCTTTAAGACCACTTCACAGGTAAATTACGTCGCTATGTCCGGTTCGTTTGCCGATAGCGAGCATCCATTTACCGGAAAGCTTCACGTACTTCGCGCGATTCTGGCCAATGAGTACCTGTGGATGAATCTGCGTGTTCACGGCGGCGCCTATGGCGCGATGGTGAGCTTTTTAAGAAACGGAAACATGTCGCTCGTATCTTACAGGGATCCGAATCTTTCCCGCACGCTTTCCGTATATAGAGGGATTCCCGAATATATCGAACATTTTGATATCTCGGAACGAGAAATGACGGATTATATCATAAGCGTTATAGGAGCTGTCGATACGCCGCTGTCCCCGTCGCTTTGGGGCGCCGCCTGTCTTAATGCGTACCTTTCGGGCGTTACTGATGAGATGCGCCAGATTACAAAGGACGAGATCCTCTCATGCACCGTCAATGATATAAGAGGCCTTTCGGGCTACGTAAAAAAAGTATTGGATAAGAACAATATATGCGTCATAGGCGGATCCGGAGCTATCGAAGCGGAAAGCGACATCTTTACCGTAACAGAGGAGCTTTTATGAGCGAAGATAAAAAAACGGGATTTGCGGCGGTTATAGGCCGGCCAAACGTGGGAAAATCGACTCTTATGAACCGCATCATAGGTCAGAAGATCGCCATTACCTCAAACAAACCGCAGACCACAAGAAACAGAATACAGACTGTCTTTACCGATGAAAGAGGGCAGATCGTTTTTCTTGATACTCCGGGGATGCACAAGGCACGCACAAAGCTCGGCAGTTTTATGGTTGCCTCCGCAAACTCCGCGATCCCCGACGCCGACGTGATACTTTGGCTTGTCGAAGCGGAACGGTTTATCGGAGAAGGAGATATTTCCATATCCAAAATCCTTTCCGAATGCAACCGCCCGGTGATCCTCGTGATAAACAAATGCGACAGATTAAAAAAAGATGAACTGTTACCGGTAATAGACGCCTTTAGAAAACTGATGGATTTTTCTGAAATAGTGCCGGTATCCGCATTAAACGGAGACGGAGTTGAGGAGCTTACCGAAGTTATCTTTTCACATCTTCCGAAGGGCCCGATGTATTTTGATGAGGAAACGGTGACTGATCAGACCATGAGACAGATCGCGGCAGAGCTTATCAGAGAGCAGACCCTAAGACAGTTGAAAGATGAGATCCCGCACGGAATAGCGGTCAATATCGTCGCCATGACATACACGGAAAAAGGCACTTATAATATAGAGGCGGATATCGTCTGTGAAAGGGATTCGCACAAAGGCATCATCATAGGAAAGGGAGGCTCGATGCTCAAAAAGATCGGCTCCCGCGCCAGAACTCAGATAGAGGAAATGACGCAGACTCCTGTGTTTTTGAAGCTGTTTGTAAAAGTCCGCAAGGATTGGCGCGACAACGAGACCTTTCTTAAAGAATTCGGATATAAGTAATGGAAGATCGGATTTTTGTTCACGGAATAGTTTTATCGAGTACGCCGGTCGGCGAGGCTGACAGGCGCCTTGTGATACTGACCGGAGAACGGGGAAAGATAACAGCCTTTGCCCGGGGCTCAAGACGCCCCAAAAGTCCCCTGATCGCCGCCTCTCGACCCTTTACTTACGGCGGTATGGAGCTTTATGAGTCAAAGAACTATTACGTTCTTGAAAGCGTTGAAGCGGTCAACTATTTTGAAGACGTAGCGACCGACCTTGAGAGCTCGTGCTATGCGGCTTATTTCGCTGAGCTTGCGGATTTTTACGGAAGAGAGGGACTTGAAGCCAAAGAAAGCGTCAGACTCCTTTATGCGGCATTGCTCGCGCTCCGCAAAAAGGCGGTTTCAAGCGCTCTTATAAGAGCGGTTTACGAACTTAGGCTGCTTGTGATAAACGGAGAATATACTCAGCTTCCGGAATATCATTCCGAAAAAAAAGCGAGCGAGGCGGCAGTGCAGGCATGGACGTATTGCATAAGCGCGCCGCTTGAAAAACTGTTTTCATTTGATCTTAAAGAAAAGGCGAAAGCTGATTTTACGGAGGCAGTCGATCACCTCAGACGGGAGATGATACCGAAGAATTTTAAATCGCTTGAGATACTGGAAACGTTACTTTAAAAGGATGGCCGCAAAACGGGTCATCCTTTTTTGATCTTCTGAAAAAGATAATGAACGTATTCGTTCCAAAAAGCCGTATCTGAGAGTATATCGTCATCAATCATGGCAAACGCGTCTTTGCCATATTCTTTTTTGAATACCGGTACGCTTCCGGCTGAAAGCAGCGGGATAAAGCTTCCGTTTTTTTTGACGTAGCAGTTTGCGGCGGTCGCTTTTTGACGAAAAGCCGGATCTACATAGGAAGCAAGAGATTTGTGGATGGCTCTGTCCTCTGCGGGAAGATAATAATAATCTCTCGCATGAGGATAAAAGTATTTCATTTCGCCGGTAAATACCGGAAGCTTCAGATTCAGCCGGTCATCCCGAAGGCTCAGATAAATATCGTCCAGAAAATGAATCGCGCCGTATTTGTACGTGTTTTGCAGCGGAAAAGAAAGCAGCAATTCGGCGTCGCTTCTGTCCTTTACCGTTGGCGCTGATGTAATGAGGCTGCTGTTTTTATCGAAGAAAACGTCATAGTCAAGCAGCTGCATAAGGCCGGTCATACCGATCACGTCTTCTTCGTTGTGCAAAAGCAGAAAGTGCAGCAGTTTTTCGCTGTTGTTTATCTGATATGAATGATAAACCTCTATCAGCTCGCCGCCGCCGTATTTATCCTCGCGGTAGTTTCCGATAAGCCTCTCAAAATTTTTCTGATGGGCCGCTTCCATATGGAACAGCTTTTTGAGAGGGCGCACATGCCTGTAAATATCAAGCGAGGGCATAGTCAGAAACGGCGAGTCGATTCCACGTTCCTTAGTATGATAATCAAGGTAGGGCAGATCGAATCTGTCGCCATTATAGTGTATCAAAATTTTAAAATTTGTTATATAATTACAGATGTCGTTTAATGCGGCGCGTTCCTCGAGCGGACCATCCAGGAACCATTGTTTAAAAAGCCACGTCCCTTCCGGCTCGCGGCTTATACAGCCAAACAGATACATATGCGTGGTTTCGGCTTTCAGTCCGGTAGTCTCGATATCGAGAAATAACGCTCCGTCGGGAACGTTCGGGACATTCAGGTGCAGGTGTTTCTCAATTATTTTCATGTGAGAAAGTATAACATATTTTTTGTTTTTTT
The DNA here is from genome assembly GCA_002369255.1 of Lachnospiraceae bacterium UBA3774. GTDB lineage: Bacteria > Bacillota > Clostridia > Lachnospirales > Lachnospiraceae > UBA3774. The sequence continues at coordinate 11,007 of DFFO01000087.1, read as the reverse complement.
AGGAGAAGATTATGATCGCATATATCAGCGGAACTCTTGCGGAAATCGATGACAAATATATCGTAGTCGAAGCCGGCGGGGTAGGCTACGGTATCACCGTGCCCGCCACGCTCCCTGCAAGACTCGGAGATATCGGAAGCAGGGTAAAAATCTATACGCACCTGCAGGTCGGAGAGGATTCCCAAAAGCTGTACGGTTTTTATAATGCTGAAGAAAGAGAACTTTTCAGGCTGCTGATTTCCGTCAGCGGAGTGGGGCCAAAGGTGGCAATATCCGTGCTGTCTTCGTTTTCACCGGATGAACTGCGTCTTGCCGTTGTGAGCGAAGATGAAAAATCGCTTTCAAGGGCGCAGGGCCTTGGAAAAAAGACGGCGCAAAAAGTCATCCTCGAGCTTCGCGACAAGCTTGCCCCCGGTTTTGCAAAAGGAGCTTCAAACGCAGTCATGAGCGGCTCGACTGAAAAGTCCCAAGCAAGAGACGACGCGATCGCAGCCATGGTGGCGCTCGGATACAGCGCTTCAGAAGGTTATGGCGCGGTTAGCTCGCTGGGAGATATTTCCGGGCTTACGGGCGACGAGATATTAAAGGCCGCCCTCAGGAAACTGGTTTAATTCTTATCGATTACAGGAGCTGTTTATGGCACAGAGAATAATAAATACTGAAATTACAGAAGAAGACAAAAAGATCGACGACAGCCTCCGGCCGAAATTTCTTGACGACTATATAGGCCAGGAAAAGGCAAAAGAAACAATGCGCATCTATATCGAGGCTGCAAAAAAAAGAGGCGAAGCGCTCGATCACGTTTTGCTTTACGGCCCTCCCGGTCTCGGAAAGACCACGCTTGCCGGAATAATCGCAAATGAGCTTGGTACGAATATCAAGATTACATCAGGTCCGGTCATTGAAAAACCGGGCGAAATGGCGGCGATTCTCAATACGCTCTCGGACGGCGACGTGCTTTTTGTCGATGAGATACATCGCATAAACAGACAGGTGGAGGAGCTTTTATATCCTGCCATGGAAGATTATGCGATAGATATTCTTCTCGGCAAAGGCGAAACTGCCAGATCCATCCGCCTAAATCTCCCTCATTTCACCCTTGTGGGAGCCACTACCAGAGCCGGTATGCTGACCGCGCCGCTGCGGGACCGCTTTGGAATAGTTCACAGACTTGAGTTTTATACTCCCGACGAATTAAAGCAGATCATACTGCGATCTGCCGGAGTTCTCGGGGTGAGCATTGACGACGCGGGCGCCGCCACTTTATCAAAAAGATCCAGAGGCACGCCTCGTCTTGCGAACCGTATTCTGAAAAGAGTCCGCGATTTCGCGGAGGTAAAAGGAAGCGGCTCCATAAACAAAGAAATCACAGAAAGCACCCTGAGCCTTCTTGATATAGACGAATGCGGGCTGGACTCGTCGGACAGAAGAGTCCTTGAAACCATCATCAGAACCTTTGGCGGCGGCCCGGTGGGAGCAGAGACTCTCGCTACTGCGATAGGCGAGGACGTGGGGACGCTTGAGGACGTGATAGAGCCTTATCTTGTTCAGCAGGGCTTTATCGCAAGGACTCAGCGCGGAAGGATGGCGACGGAAGCCGCCTACAGGCACCTCGGGCTTTTCATGATCTGAATATAGCACTTTTCGTATATGTATGCTACAATATACAGTAGGTTTGCCGCACGGCGCATACAACAAAAAGGACAATAATATGAATAAAGCTTACAGTGAAGTAAATATCGGCGGAAAAGAATATACTATAGCAGGATACGAGGACGAAGAGTACCTTCAGAGCATTGCGACTTATATAAACGCAAAACTCGGCGAACTCAAAAAGACCGAAGGCTACAACCGTCACAATTCAGACTACAGAAACATGCTTCTTTTGATAAATCTTGCCGATGATTCATTCAGGGAAAGAAAAGCGGCAGCTGCTTTAAGAGCGCAAAATGAGCTTCTTGAAAAAGAAGTATACAATCTAAAACATGAACTGATCACAGGAAAAATAAAAAATAATGGTTAAACCGGAACTTCTCTCGCCCGCCGGTTCCGTTGCCGCGATGAAGGCTGCGGTAAGCGCGGGAGCTGACGCAGTATATATGGGCGGCTCCAGGTTCGGCGCAAGAGCCTATGCCGACAATCCAAATGATGCAGGACTGATTGACGCCCTGCATTATTGTCATTTCCATGGACGCAGACTGTATCTGACGGTCAATACGCTTGTAAAAGAAAAAGAGATAAACGACCTTTACGATTTTGTCAGGCCTCTTTATGAGGAAGGCCTCGACGCTGTGATAGTCCAGGATTACGGCGTTATCGCTTTTATACGCGAGAACTTTCCGGGTCTTGATATCCACGCGAGCACTCAGATAGCGTCGGCCGGTTTTTACGGCGCAAGGATGTTAAAAGAGATCGGAGTTTCAAGAGTTATTCTGCCCAGAGAGCTGAGTCTGTCGGAGATAAAAAACGTAAATATGAGGGGCGGTCTTGAAACGGAAGTGTTTGTACACGGTGCGCTTTGCTACGGATATTCCGGGCAGTGCCTCTTTAGCTCTATGCTCGGCGGACGCTCCGGAAACCGTGGCCGCTGCGCGCAGGTTTGCCGGCTCTGTTTTGAAGGAGGACATCTTTTGAATCTCAAGGATCTGAATACTTTGTCGATCCTGCCGGAGATAATAGAGACAGGCGTTTTTTCGCTGAAGATCGAAGGGAGAATGAAAAGCCCGGTTTATACGGCAGGCGTAACGGCAGTTTACCGCAAATATATCGACGCGTATCTTGAAAAAGGCGCTGAAGGCTACCGCGTGAGCAGTTATGACAGACACGTGCTCGGCACGCTGTTTGATCGCGGAGGCACTACCGAAGGCTATTTTAAAAAGCATAACGGAAAAGATATGGTGTTTAAAGGAGAAAAGCCTGCGCAGCGAGCCGTTGATGAAGCCGTCGTGGAAAAGCTCAAAGAAAAATACATAAACGAGCCGCTTAAAAGACCGGTGACAGTCAGGCTTTCCTTGCGGCTTGGAAGACCGGCTGAAATGGAACTTTGCTCGGGCAAAATTAAGACCTCGGTGATAGGAGATATGGTCGAAGCTGCAAGGGAGCGTCCTTTGACAGAAGACGACGTGAGGGAAAAGGCCTGTTCTTTCGGAGAGAGTTCTTTTAGCCCTGAAACAGTCAGTATAGAAATGGATCCGGAAATATTCCTTCCGGTTTCTTCGCTTAAAAACCTTCGCCGCACAGCGACCGGCAAGCTTGAAAGGGAGATGCTTAATGGATATAAACGTACGTATTTTTAATCCCGATCATTTCCCGGTGCTTTTGGAATATGACCGGATCTGCGGCATATTTGTAGAACAGGAGCGCGTTGCCCCGGACAGGCTTGCAAGGCTTGCCGAAAGCGCGCACGAAGCGGGAAAATCGCTCTATGTTTCCCTGCCGTATATCTGGAATGCGGAGGTTGAAAAAACGCTCGGCAGACAGATTTCGGCGATCATCGGCGCGGGAGTCGACGGATATCTCATAAGGAATATTGACGAGCTCGGCCTTTTGAGTGACAGAAATGCTCCCGGCAAAAAAATCCTCGACGCGGGTCTTTATACATGGAACAGCCTCGCAGCAAAAGAACTCTCGCTTCTCGGGGCAGACGTTTTTACCGCCCCGTATGAGCTGACGGAAAAAGAACTTGATGAGAGATCTCTGTCAAAAACAGAATTGATAATATACGGCAGTTATCCGCTGATGGTCAGCAGCAACTGTCTGCGGCTTACGGGCGGCAAATGCGTAAGGGAAAAGGATCCCTACGGGACGTACAGACTAAAAGACCGCAAAAATGTCACTTTTAATGCTGTTAATTGCTGTAAGTACTGTTATAACATTATTTTCAACAGCGTTCCCGTCTGGCTTCTCGATGAACCGGGTATTAAAAAGGCCGAAAGCCTCGGCTTTTCTTTTACTACTGAGTCGAGGCTGGAGATACGCAATATTTTATCTTCGTTTTTTTCCGGAGATACGGCGCCTAAAAGACCTATAACCCGGGGACATTACAAAAAAGGAACCGAATGACAAACGTTATTACCGAAGTATCAAAATACCTGATGCTCATCATCATGGTCATATATACGTTTTTCAATTTTATCGCGATTGGCGTCAGGACCGAAAAAAGGAAAAAGAGTCTTTGCGCGAAGCAGCTTTTTATGGTCTTTTTGCTCCTGACTCTCGGGTATCTTATCATCATACTGCGAAAAGAAGACTATACCATCGCGATCTTTTTTGCGGTACAGTTTGTTTTTTATCTGGCCTATTACAGGCTCTTTATCAGATTTTACAAGAGAGCTTCGCGTCTTATCATAAGCAACAGCATCCTGCTTTTCGGATTTGGAGTGATGTTTCTGACGCGTCTTGATTATACAAGGGCCATCACTCAGTTTTCCATTGGAGCGGCGGCTTTTGTCGTGTCGATGCTCATTCCGGTTATAATCAAAAAGCTCCCGGTACTTGCAAAATGGGCATGGCTTTATGCGATAGTGGGTATTGGCCTGCTTGCAGTGGTCTGGAGGCTCGGCTCTACCACATACGGAGCGCAGCTTACGCTTTCGCTTGGCCCTGTTGCGATACAGCCATCTGAGCTTGTAAAGATATCATTCGTGTTTTTCTCGGCGTCAATGTTTGCCAAGAGCCGCAGCTTCAAACAGGTTTTCCTTACCGCAATCGTAGCGGCTGTGCACGTACTTATACTGGTCGCCTCAACGGATCTCGGAAGCGGGCTTGTATACTTTGTTTCATTCCTCTTTATGATTTTTGTCGCGACTCATAAGCCCGGTTTTTTTGCAGCGGGTATTGGCGCGGGAGCTGCGGCGGCAGTCGGAGCTTATGCGGTATTTGATCATGTCAGGATCAGAGTAAAGATGTGGCTCGATCCGTTTTCGGACTACGAAAACAAAGGCTATCAGCTTGCTCAGTCTATGTTTGCCATAAGTTCGGGCGGATGGTTCGGGCTTGGTCTTTGCAAGGGTTATCCGAATTCTATTCCACTGGCAAGAAATGACTTTATCTTTTCTGCGATAATAGAAGAGCTCGGCATTATATTTGCATGCTGCCTGCTCCTTATATATCTGGGCTTTCTTATTCAGCTTTTCAGAGTCTCTACCCGCATTGACGGAATGTTTTATCAGATAATCGGCGTGGGCCTTGCGTCCATGATCGGAATACAGGTCTTTCTTCATGTCGGCGGTGTAACAAGAATGATCCCTTCCACGGGAATTACACTTCCGCTTGTAAGCTATGGCGGAAGCTCGGTCTTGTCCACCATGATCACCATAGGCGTCATTCAGGGCCTGAATATCATCAGCGACGGAATGACGGCGAAACAGCGTGCGGGAGCTCAGGAAAAAGAGCTCGAAGCAGAGGCGGGAGGTGAGCTTATTGAACAATGACGATATCAAAAGAGACGAGATCCAAAGACAGCAGCGAAAACGCATTGGCGCGGCGGTAGAAGATTATATGCGTGAAGACGATGATTTTGAGGACGTGGATACGTATATCGCTCCTGATCCGGACGAAGTATTTATAAAACTTTGCGAAGACGGATCGGAAAAAAAGCCGCGACTTTCCGGAGGCGACGGACACAATCCGCCGGGAAAACCTCCGGCGCCTTCCGAAGAAGAGATAAATAAGCGCCGCCGCGAAATCCGCAAAGAGCTTATAAAAGGCAAAAAAATACACAGGGATATTATGATATCCACATACTTTTTCGTGGCGCTTTTTGTCGGGATCATTGCATATCTGTGCTATTTTACATATTCAAAGAGCGACGAATTTCTTGCGAGCGAGTACAATTCAAAAAGGCAGTCCGTTTACGCAGATAAATATATCCGCGGCGATATAAAAAGTATCGACGGCGAAATCCTTGCTACGACAAAGACTGACGATGACGGAAAGGAAACCAGGGTATATCCGTTTAAAAACGTTTTTGCGCATGCGGTAGGCTACAGCACAAAAGGAAATACGGGCATCGAATCCATAGGAAATTCATATCTTCTCGGTTCGCATACAGCCCTTCTTTCGCAGGCTCTCTCTGAGCTGAAAAATCAAAAAATACAGGGGGATACCGTAGTTTCCACAATAGACAGTCGGCTTCAGAAGGCGGCCTATGAGGCTCTGGACGGGCAAAAGGGGGCCGTGATCGCCATGGAAGTAAAGACCGGAAAAGTGCTTTTGATGGTCAGCAGGCCGGATTTTGACCCGAACAAAATAAATGAGATTTGGGACGACATGGTAAGCGACGAAAGCAATTCCAACCTCGTAAACCGTGCGACACAGGGGCTTTATCCCCCCGGTTCGACCTTTAAGATACTTACGCTTTTGGAGTATATCCGTGAAAATCCTGATTCTTATGACAGTTTTTCTTATGACTGCGATAGTATATATGAAAACGGCGAGTACTCCATCAGATGCTCAAAGCAGGTCTCGCACGGGATGCAGGATTTAAAGACCGCCTTTGCAAACTCCTGTAACGGTGCATTCGCGGTCGTAGGACAGAGCCTGAAGCTTGATTCGCTGTATGATCTTTGCGAGAGCATGGGATATAACAGCGCAATAGACACGCAGCTTCTTGTATCGAAAACAAAATACTCTCTGACAAAGGATAATGCTTCCCTATGGGATGTGCTCCAGACGTCTATAGGTCAGGGAGGCACGCTTACGACGCCGCTTTTAAATCTGTTGATAGTCAGCGCTGCCGCAAATGACGGCGTGATGCAAAAACCGTATATAATCGATCATATCGAAAACGCTAACGGCAGTACTGTAAAGACTTTCTCACCTGAAAACGGGAGGAAAGTAATGTATGCGTCTGAGGCAAAGATCCTCGGTGAATATCTTCGCGCGGTAGTGACCGAAGGAACCGGAGGAAATGCCGAGGGAAAGGGCTATAGCGTTGCCGGAAAGACCGGCTCTGCCGAATGGTCAAAGGGCCAGGATACTCACGCGTGGTTTGTGGGATATGCGCCTTTTGATGATCCTGAAATAGCCGTCAGCGTCGTCGTGGAGAACGCAGGCTCGGGCGGAGGCGTTGCCGCCCCGATCGCAAGAGCGGTATTTGACGAATATTTCGGCAATAATTGATTTTTAAACAAAAAGATATATAATTGTTTCGGTATCTTTTTTCAGATGTGAAAGGAGTTTTTTTATGAGCGAACAACAGGATAGAAGCCATAGCCGCATAGCAGCGGAAAGAAGACGCAAAAGGCGCCGTCAGGCAATTATCAGACGAATCTGTTTTGGTGTAATCTGTGCTGTTTTGATTGCTTTGATAATCATACTTTGCATCAAGATATTCGGCGAGAGCGGCAGCGATGAAAAAGAGACTTCCGGTGAGGTCGTGACAGCCGAAAACGAAAGTACCTCGGGAAGTGAGCAAAACGATTCCGTTCCCGAAGGCGCACAGAGCGTTATCGACGAGGCTGCGTTTTTGGCTGCGCAATACGATTACGACGGCGCGATTGAAAAGCTTCGCTCGGTTGCGGGTTTTGAGGATAATGAGGCGATAAAGTCGCTGATCTCGGAATATGAGCTTGCAAGAGATACCTGCGTTACCGTTGATATGAGTACGGTGCCGCACGTTTTCTATCATACGCTCATCTGCGATTTTGACAGATGCTTCAAGTCGTCGCATGACAAGTCGCTTATGAACGGATACAATGCGTGGATGCTGACCGTGGACGAGTTCAAAGAATGTCTGCAGCAGCTTTACGATCTGAATTACGTAATAATAAACGTCGGCGATTCCTACAAAAAAGACTCCGAGGGAAATTATTCCATGGCTACAGATGTAAAGCTACCGCAGGGAAAGAAAGCGGTTATCTTCTCATATGACGATACCTGCTATTACTGTCAGTATCAGGACTGGGGGATGGCAGATAGGCTGATACTTGATGAAAACGGCGAGCTTAAATGCGAATATACCGATGAAAGCGGAAAAACTACCGTGGGCAATTATGACCATATTCCGATTTTGAACGATTTTGTAAAAGAACATCCGGATTTCTCTTGGCACGGTCACAAAGGTACGCTCGCGCTTACCGGATATGACGGAATACTCGGTTATCGCACGGAGTTTCGTATGTTTGACTATCCGACCGGCGACGAGTCTTCCTGGCTTGCGGCAAATCCCTGGTGCAAAAAGAGCGAGATAGAAACGTACAAAGAACAGGCAAAGGTTATCGTTCAGGCGCTCAAAGACAACGGCTATGAGTTCGCCAGTCATACCTGGGGACACCGCCATGCGGATCAGAAAGGACTCGACTGGCTGAAGCAGGACACCGAATGGTGGTGCGAAAGAGTTGAATCGCTGACAGGAGATACCGACATTCTGATTTATCCTCACGGCGGAGATATCGGAGGAATGGAAGATTATTCCTCGAGCAACGAAAAGTACACCTATCTTAAAAGCATGGGCTTTGGCGTATTCTGCGGAGTTGACGGCACGGCGCTTTACTGGAACCAGTACAGGAGCGGTTACGTCCGTCAGTCGCGTATCAATATTGACGGGATAAATATGTATCAGACTCTTCAGGGCAATAACACCGCCTTAAAGAAGCTCGGGCTCGACGTGGAAAAAATATTTGACACCAGACGGCCCACTCCCGTGACCGCCGGATAAAAAAACACTTGCAAAAATCTCCCCGCATTATATAATAATTTTCGTTTTATATATTGACCGGGGGGATTTTTTTCGCTTGATTGTCATAATCTTCAACAGCATATTATTGGGTCTCGGTCTGGCTATGGACGCATTCTCTGTTTCCGTGGTCAGAGGTCTTGTCGAGACTGATATGAAAAACAGCAGAATGACTCTGATCTCAGGGACGTTTGCTGTTTTTCAGTTTATCATGCCGATGATCGGTTATTTTGCTGTATCTTCGCTGGTAGGCGCTTTTGACGGTCTGGTAAAGGCAGTTCCTTTTCTGGCATTTATACTGCTTTTGATCATCGGAGGGAAGATGGTCTTTTCGGCGATGGTGCCGAGACAAGCTCCGGAAGAATATTTGGGGCAGACGGAAGCGGAAGAGGACAATAAAATCGGCTTTTTGCAGCTTCTTACGCTCGGCATTGCGACTTCGATAGACGCTCTTTCAGCCGGTTTTACGCTGTCGTCATATACTGCCCTTCAGGCGCTTATCGCGGCGCTGATCATCGGGCTGGTGACGTTTTTTGTCTGTCTTACGGGCATTTTGCTCGGAAAAAAGATCGGCGACAGGTTTTCAAAAAAAGCCGAGCTTCTCGGAGGCTGCATTCTGATCGCCATCGGAATTGAATCCTTGATAAAAGGCGTTTTGGCCTTATTATAGTTTTCTGAAGAGAAAGGGGAAAAAATGGGTGCTGCGCTTATTGAACTGAAAAATATCACAAAAAGGTACGGATCGAACCTTATACTGGATGATTTTTCTCTCACTGTAAACGAAAACGAGTTTATTACGCTGCTCGGACCTTCGGGCTGCGGCAAGACGACTACGCTTCGTATTATCGGCGGTTTTGAAAAGCCTGACGAAGGACAGGTATTTTTCGAGGGAGTCGATATAACGCAGACTCCGCCCAATAAGCGCAATCTGAACACCGTTTTTCAAAAATATGCTCTCTTTCCGCATATGAATATCGAGGAAAATATCGCTTTTGGTCTGAAGATCAGCGGAAAATCAAAAGACTATATCCGCGACAAGATAGATTATGCGCTAAAGCTTGTCAACCTCGACGGTTACGGAAAACGCAGCGTTTCATCGCTTTCCGGCGGACAGCAGCAGCGTATAGCCATAGCCAGAGCTATAGTTAACGAGCCGAAGCTTTTGCTGCTCGACGAGCCGCTCGGCGCGCTTGATCTGAAGCTCAGACAGGAAATGCAGTATGAGCTGATAAGACTCAAAAACGAGCTTGGCATTACGTTTATTTACGTTACGCACGATCAGGAAGAAGCTCTTACCATGTCTGACAAGGTCGTAGTTATGAACCAGGGATATATCCAGCAGATGGGTACTCCGGAAAATATCTATAATGAGCCGGAAAACGCCTTTGTAGCTGCTTTTATCGGCGACAGCAATATCATTCCCGGAACCATGGTCAAAGACAGGCTGGTCAATATACTCGGCGCGGATTTTGCCTGCGTTGACAGCGGCTTTGGTGAAAACAAGCCTGTGGATGTCGTTATCAGGCCTGAAGACGTCATCTTCAAAAAACCCGGCGAGGGCAAGATCGACGGCGAGGTATCGCATATTATTTTCAAGGGCGTGCATTACGAAATGGAAGCGCAGGCCGGAGGCTTTGAGTGGCTTATCCAGGGCACGAAGCCCTATGAAGTCGGAGAGAAGATAAGTATCGACGTTGATCCTTTCAATATTCAGATTATGAATAAGCCTGAGTCAGAGGATGAGGAGGCCATAAAGTTCGATGAATAAAAAAGCGCTTTCCGCTCCTTATATCATATGGATCATAGGAGGGACGCTCATCCCGCTGGCCATGATGCTTTATTATGGTTTTACAAGCGCAGAAGGAGCGTTTACTCTCGAAAACATCTTTGCCATTTCAGAGCCGGGGCATATTAAAGCCCTGCTTATGGCCTTGCTTCTCGCCGCCATCAGTACGGTCATCTGCTTTTTGCTCGCTTTTCCGCTGGCGGTAGTGCTGAGAAAAGTGAAAAAGGGAAAGGGGATAATAATATTTCTTTTCCTGCTTCCGATGTGGATGAATTTCCTGCTTCGAACCATGGCATGGCAGGTGCTGCTTGAAAAAGGCGGCGTTATAAATTCCATTATCAGCTGGCTCGGAATGTCAAAGCTCAGGCTGATCAATACGCCCGGCGCGGTAGTCATGGGTATGGTTTATGACTTTCTGCCCTTTATGCTGCTTCCGATAAACAACGCGCTTGGAAAAGTGGACAATTCCGTCACTGAGGCAGCCTACGATCTCGGTGCGTCAGAAAGACAGGTTATATTCAAAATCCTTCTGCCGATGTCAGTT
>DFFO01000031.1 GCA_002369255.1 Lachnospiraceae bacterium UBA3774 | reverse complement strand
TGTTGGTGGCGATGGTTACCGCACCCTTTCTACCTGCCTCAGCAACAATCTCAGCTTCCATTTCATGGAACTTGGCATTTAAAACGTTGTGCTTTATTCCGCGTTTCTTAAGCATCGCGGACAATTCCTCGGAAGCTTCTATGGTAATGGTACCTACCAGCACCGGCTGGCCTTTTGCATGCGATGCAATGATATCTTCCACTACGGCATGGAGCTTTTCCTTGCGGGTCTTATAGACCGCGTCGTTATGGTCTATCCTTATGACGGGTTTGTTTGTGGGTATCTCGATAACGTCCATTCCGTAAATGTCGCGGAATTCTTTTTCTTCAGTCATCGCGGTACCGGTCATTCCCGCTTTTTTGTCAAATTTGTTGAAAAAGTTCTGGAAGGTGATAGTCGCAAGGGTCTTGCTCTCTCTCTTGACCTTTACGTGTTCTTTTGCCTCTATTGCCTGATGAAGACCGTCAGAGTAACGTCTTCCGGGCATGATGCGTCCGGTAAACTCGTCTACTATCAGAACCTGGTCGTCCTTGACAACGTAGTTTTTGTCACGGAACATTATATAATTCGCCCTGAGAGCCATGATCATGCAGTGCTGTATTTCGAGGTTTTCGGGGTCTGCAAGGTTTTCGATCTGGAAGTATTCTTCGACTCTTTTTACGCCGGCTTCCGTAAGATGAACCTGCTTGTCCTTTTCATTTACGATAAAGTCACCGGTTTCGGTCTGCTCCTCTTTCATTATGAGATCCATTTTGGAAAGCTCTTTTTCTTCGCCCCTCTTCAGGCGCTGGGCAAGATAGTCGCAGGTTTCGTAAAGCTTTGTGGATTTGCTTCCCTGACCGGAAATAATAAGGGGCGTTCTGGCCTCATCGATAAGTACGGAGTCAACCTCATCTACTATGGCGTAATGCAGATCGCGCAAAACCATTCTTTCTTTCTCGATGACCATATTGTCACGCAGATAGTCGAATCCGAGCTCGTTGTTTGTAACGTAGGTAATATCGCATCCGTAGGCCTGCTGTCTTTCGGAGGGCTCCATGGAATTGAGAACAACGCCGACTTTGAGACCGAGAAACTCATGTATCTGTCCCATCCATTCAGCGTCGCGCTTTGCAAGATAATCGTTTACGGTAACGATATGAACGCCTTTTCCTTCAAGGGCGTTTAAGTACGCGGGAAGCGTCGCTACAAGCGTTTTACCTTCGCCTGTGCGCATTTCCGCGATACGTCCCTGATGAAGAATGATGCCGCCGATGATCTGAACACGGTAATGCTCCAGACCGATGGCACGCTTTGCTGCTTCGCGGACGGCCGCAAAAGCCTCCGGCAAAATATCGTCAAGCGTCTCTCCGTCTGCGAGACGTTTTTTGAACTCGTCTGTCTTAGCGCGCAGCTCTGCGTCACTAAGCTCCTTCATCGCAGGTCTTAAAGACTCGATCTTATCAACAAGAGGCATTATCCTCTTTATCTCTTTTTCGCTTTGTGTTCCGAAAATCTTTGTAATAAGGCTCATTTACAGCATGCTCCTTCAAAAAAATCAACAATGGAAATAAACAAATCGACCGCCGTTTTTGTAAAAAGGCGTCAATTTGCATACAGCCTTCGCAATTTTAACACTTTTTAACTGTTTATTCAATTCAAAAAAACTCAAAACAGCCGTATAATTCCTGCCGTTTTAGACTACGCGGCTCAAAAGATATAAAACAAGCAGGTGAAGCGGATAGAAAAGATAGAAAAAAAGCTTTTGCGCTCTGGTTCTGATCCAGCCGCGTTCTCCGTTTGCAAAAAAAAGAAAGACGAGGGAAAGAAGCGCAAACAGTTCCATCGGTTTGTTTATCCTGAAAACCGCTATCGCGGCTGCAGCCGCTCCAAGGCAAAAATACCTGTATTCCCTAAACATATAAAAGGTCCAGACAAGAGCAACGCCGCCCACGTCATAGTCAGGTTTGAAGATGATTGCAAGAGTGAATGCCAAAACCGCTGTCACTCCGAAAATCAGCCGGGAAAACGTTTTGTTTTTTGTTTTATTTTCGGCTGTTTTAAGCGCGGCAAACGGCAAGACCGCCAGGGCAAAGGTAAAAAGCACATTTGAGCTTCCGATGGCTATTACCTTTCCTGTCGTGGCAATATTTATGGGCATTTCCGTTAAAACGGCTACTATCAAAAGCTTCAAAAAATAAGCATTGAGATTTTTCGAATAAAAAATCCCTTCCGATACGAGATAAGCAAAAATCGGAAAAGCGATCCGCCCGACTATCCTCATTACAATATAAGCCGGCATATCCTTTGAAAGAAAAAAAACAGCGCTGTGATCGATCAGCATAAAAAATGCCGCTATGACCTTCAGCGCTGAGTTGGATAATCCTGTTTTTGTCCTGTATGATATCATTCTATGCAAAGCTCTACGGGGCAGTGATCCGAGCCTAACACATTATCGTGTATCTTGGCATTGGACAGCCTCTTTTTAAGGACATCGGAAACTACAAAATAGTCGATGCGCCATCCTATGTTTTTCTCCCGCGCATGGAATCTGTACGACCACCAGGAATAAGCGATCTTTTCGGGATAAAAATACCGGAACGTATCTGTAAATCCGGAGTCCAGAAGTTCGGAAAAGCAGCCTCTTTCCTCGTCGGTAAAGCCCGGATTTTTGCGGTTTGATTTCGGATTTTTCAGATCGATCTCATTGTGCGCCACGTTTAAGTCTCCGCAGAAAACGACCGGTTTTTTTTCTTCGAGTTTTTTTAGATATGCCAGAAAATCGGCTTCCCATCTCATTCTGTATTCAAGCCTTTTAAGCCCGTCCTGCGAATTCGGAGTATAACAGGTGAGAAAATAATATTCCGGAAATTCGAGCGTAATAACTCTTCCTTCGTGATCGTGTTCCTCGACCCCGATACCGTAGGTCACGGATATGGGTTCTTCTTTTGTAAAGACCGCGGTGCCTGAATAGCCTTTTTTCTCCGCATAATTCCAGTAGCAATGATAACCCTCGGGCGAATAGTCGATCTGACCCTCGGAAAGTTTGCTTTCCTGGATAGCGAAAATATCCGCGTCCTCGCTGTCAAAAAACTCGGAAAAACCTTTTTGCATACAGGCTCTTAGGCCGTTTACGTTCCATGAAATAAATTTTTTCATATGTTATGAGAGTTTTTTAAGCTGATCTTTTACCTGAGCAAGCATTGCCTCGTACTTTGCCAGTTTGTCTCTTTCTTCCTGAACCTTTGCAGCCGGCGCTTTTGATACGAATTTCTCATTTCCGAGCATTGTATTGCTGCGCTTTATCTCCCCTTCAAGTCTCGATATTTCGCCGGTCAGCCTCTCTTTTTCCTTCTCGGTATCTACAAGCTCTTCCATAGGAAGATAAATGACCGCTTTTGAAATAACAGCGGAAACTGCAGTATCAGAAACAGCGCTCCTATCGCTCATAACGGTCAGATCCGAGGCTCCTGCCAGAGCGAAAAGAATATCTTTTCCGTCCGAAAAAGCCTTTTGAACGTCCGGATCTTCTGTAACTACGGTCAGATGCGCTTTTTTGGAAAGCGGAACGTTCATTGAAAGGCGAACCTCCCTGATCTTGCGCACGGCTTCTTTTATCAGACCCGTCTTTGCTTCCTCTTCCGGATACGAATCTTCCTTGCAAAACGCCGGCCAGGATGAAAGCATGATGGTTTCCTCTTCGTCCTGGAGATTGCAGAAAATCTCCTCGGTAATAAAAGGCATATAAGGGTGCAGAAGCTTGAGCGCCTTTATCAGCACGTCGTTCAGCGTCTTTACAGCCGCTGCCTTTGAAGAGGAATTGTCGCTGCGGAAGCGAGGCTTTACCATTTCTATATACCAGTCGCAGAACTCCTCCCAAATAAAATCATATATCTTCTGAAGCGCGATACCGAGCTCGTATTTATCCATGTTTTCGGTAACCTCACGCGACAGGCTGTTTACCAGGCTGATGATCCACTTGTCCGTATCTTCGAGATCTTCTTTTGTTACAAAGCTCGTATTTACGCCTTCGGAATTCATCATTATAAATCTCGACGCGTTCCAGACTTTGTTTGCAAAGTTTCTGCACGCTTCGACTTTTTCCCAGAAAAAGCGCATATCATTGCCGGGGGCGTTGCCCGTCATAAGCATCATACGAAGCGCGTCGGCGCCGTATTTGTCTATAACCTCCAGAGGATCGATGCCGTTTCCGAGCGATTTGCTCATCTTGCGTCCGAGACTGTCGCGCACAAGTCCGTGCACGTAGACCGTCTTGAACGGTTCCTCTTTCATGACCTCTGCCGCAAACGTGATCATGCGGGAGATCCAGAACGTGATGAT
>DFFO01000094.1 GCA_002369255.1 Lachnospiraceae bacterium UBA3774 | reverse complement strand
GACGGCATGCCATAACGTCGCTGTGATCTCCGAAGATGTTCAAAGCGTGTGATGAAACTGTTCTTGCTGAAACGTGGAAAACTGTGGGAAGTAATTCACCTGCGATCTTATACATGTTCGGGATCATGAGAAGAAGTCCCTGAGAAGCCGTATAAGTGGTGGTGAGAGCGCCGGCACCGAGTGCGCCGTGAACGGCACCTGCCGCACCTGCCTCAGACTGCATCTCGACTACCTTTACGCGGCTGCCGAAGATGTTTTTGCGTCCGTTGGCCGACCACTGATCAACGTAGTCCGCCATGGGTGACGACGGTGTGATGGGATAGATAGCAGCCGTCTCGGTAAACGCGTAAGAAACGTGAGCCGCGGCGGTGTTTCCATCCATTGACTGTCTTTTTCTTGCCATAAAATGTGTCCCTCCTATAGGAATTATGTATACATAATAAAATGCACACCAAAAATTATTGGGCGGAATTTCCGCACAATAATTACTTATTATTATAAATTGCAGACGACAAAAGTCAAACACAAAAATACTTGAAAAACTTTATTTTTTTAAGTATCAAAAGCGATTTTTTTCACGTCTGCAACGTCTTTTCAGTCACGTTTTTCTCCCGGAATTTTTATATCTTCGTTGTCCGGGTATTTCTTTTTTAGCATAATAATAAAAAAGTAAAGTATGATCGGGATCATGATCGTGGCTACAAGGCTGATCCAAAGCAATGTCTTTGCAAAATCGCTGCCTATAAGGGCAAGTACGAGGTTGCACAGATACAGACACAGCAGCAGCGCGATTCCGATCCACGCGAGCACTCTTTGCTTTTTGGTATGGGTCCCGTTGTTTTCCTTTTTTTCTTCCATAATCATCTCTCCGACTCACGCAATTCTTTTTTATAATCATATCATTACAGACGGTTTTGGAAAAGCACTCCAAAACCGCCTTTGAATAATTGTTTTCGGGGCAAATCCCGCGTCAGTTCGTGTAATTGTCAAAATATCCCTGGATGAGGACTACCGGCGTTCCCTTGTCGCCCGAGCCCGAAGTCAGGTCGCAAAGCGAGCCGATAAGATCGGTAAGCTGTCTGGGAGTCGTTCCTTCAGACGCCATATTTCCGACAAGATTTGCGTCTTTGGTTCTGATGCTCTGTGAGATGGCTTCCTTGAGAGCATCTCCCGAAAGATGCGCAAAATCGTTGTCTGCAAGATATTTAAGCTTCAGCTCGTTGGGCGTTCCGATGAGTCCGTCGGTAAAGGCGGGAGAAACTACCGGATCGGCGAGCTCCCATATCTTTCCCTGAGGATCCTTGAAAGCTCCGTCTCCGTAAACCATGACTTCTACGTGCTTTCCGGTCGCGTCCGCGATCTTCTTCTGAATAGTATCAACTAAAGGTCTGCAATCCCTCGGGAACAGCTTGACGGTATCCTCCGTAGCCTTGTTCGACCCGAGAAGTCCGTATTTTTCATTGTATCCGCTGCCGTTTACGGAAGAAGTCATGATATTGTCAAGACCGCAGACAACCTTCGCGCCGGCCTGTTCAAGAATTCTCTTGGTGCGCACTCTGGTATGTATATCGCAATTAATCACGCAATCGGTATAGTCCAGAATAGTCTTCGCCTGGTTTGCAAATACGATCTCCACGTCGGAGCCGCACTCGGTAATCAGATCGCTGTAGTACTGAACATAATCAACTCCGGTAAAGCGGTGTTTGTTTTCTCCGAAAAGCCTGCGGTACTCGTCAAGCGAAAGAACGTCCGAATACGGGTTTACTCCCGCCTCGTCGATCCTGTCTATGCTTACCAGCTCGTTTCCGACCTCATCTGACGGATAGCTGAGCATAAGAACTACTTTTTTGCAGCCCTTCGCTATACCGCGCAAACAGATCGCAAAACGGTTTCTTGAAAGTATGGGGAAGATCACGCCTACCGTGCCGCCTCCAAGCTTTGTGCGGACATCCTGCGCGATATCGTCAACGGTGCAGTAATTGCCCTGAGATCTTGCAACTACCGACTCAGTCACGGCGATAACGTCTCTGTCGCGAAGCTCGAAACCCTCGAATTTTGCGGCTTCAAGCACACTGTCCGCAACAATTCCGGCAAGGTCGTCGCCCTGTCTGATGATAGGGGTCCTGATACCTCTTGAGACCGTTCCTACTCTTCTTTCATAATCTGCCATTTTTTTGCCTCCTTTTAGTTTCTGTATATAAAAAACTTTACGTACGAAAAAACAAAAAAACTATAATGCAAACAACGGAAAAAATCAAGACGGGGGCTCTGTTTCGTTTCATTATTTTTAATCATTAAGCGATTGCTTAAAATCGTTACGCTAAGGGTTTTGTCCTTGAAATATGTATTCATTTAATTGCTGCAAAATGGTATAATCCGTATCGTCGGAGGTATTTATGGAAAAACTCGTTATCAGCATACCTGAACCTGTTTCTTACATTATTAATAAGCTCAACCGCGCTGGATATGAAGCTTATGCCGTGGGCGGCTGCGTGCGCGACAGCATTCTTGGCAGGACGCCGCAGGACTGGGACGTGACTACATCCGCGCTCCCCGCCCAGGTAAAGGAAATATTCCATAAAACGATAGACACCGGCATCAAGCACGGCACTGTCACGGTGCTGCTTTTCGAAGGCGGCTTTGAAGTCACCACCTACCGCATTGACGGAATCTATGAGGATTCACGCCATCCCAGTGAAGTGACTTTTACGTCAAATCTTCGCGAGGATCTGCGGCGGAGAGATTTTACCATAAACGCCATGGCGTACCATCCGGATGAGGGGCTGATCGATCCTTTTAACGGTATGGACGATTTGAAAGAAAAAGTCATAAGGGCTGTCGGCGTCCCGGATGAAAGATTCGAAGAAGACGCCCTTCGCATAATGCGGGCCCTCAGATTTTCCGCTCAGCTTGGTTTTGCGATCGACCCCGAGACTCTGCTTTCGGTCAAAAAATTTGCCCAAAGCCTCCGGCTCATCAGCCGCGAGAGGATACGGGACGAGCTGTTAAAGCTGATCTCTTCTCCTTATCCCGAGACTTTCAGGCTTGCCTATGAGACCGGGATTACGGCGGTTATTCTTCCGCAGTTTGACGTACTTATGAACACTCCGCAGAATAATCCGCACCATATTTACAACGTGGGCGATCATACCCTGTCCGTAATGGAAAACATCCCCGCGGACAAAAAGCTCCGTCTCGCAGCTCTTTTGCACGACATGGGGAAGCCCGAGACGAGAAGCACCGACGAAAACGG
The DNA here is from genome assembly GCA_002369255.1 of Lachnospiraceae bacterium UBA3774. Lineage (GTDB taxonomy): Bacteria > Bacillota > Clostridia > Lachnospirales > Lachnospiraceae > UBA3774. Next base: position 12,916 of record DFFO01000094.1, on the reverse strand, counting down.
CGTCGATCATTTTCTTGATCATCATATCAAGGGAGCCGAGTTTGCGGAAAACTGGATGCGCGAAATGCGCTTTGACAACAATATGATAAAAGACGTTTCCACACTCATCCTTTACCATGATTTTTTGTTTTCAAAAGATGAAAGCGGAGTAAGGCATGCGATAAACAAGGTAGGCAGCCTTTTCCCCGATCTTTTGCTGCTGCTTCGCGCGGACACGCTCGCAAAAAGCGCAGACTATACCGAAAGGCGCATGAAAAAGATCGATCATATCGAGGATCTGTATCTGAAGATCAAAGAGCGCGGCGACTGCACGGACATAAAGCATCTTGCGGTAACCGGCGCGGATCTGATCGCAGCCGGAGTAAAGCCCGGTCCCGAAATGGGGCGCATACTGGAGGAAATGCTGGAGGAGGTTCTGTGCGACCCCGCCGCAAATACCAAGGAATACCTGCTTGGCAGACTTTGATTTTTAATATATACTTGCAAAAACGTCGCTGTTTCAAAGCGAACAATGATTCGGAGAGGACATCATGGAAAGAGCTGCTGGAATTTTATTATCGGTTTCATCGCTTCCTTCGCCCCATGGCATAGGAACCTTTGGCAAGGCCGCTTATGACTTTGCGGATTTTCTGGCTGCTGCCGGTCAGAAATATTGGCAGATGCTGCCTCTCGGGCCGGTCAGCTACGGAGATTCTCCTTATCAGAGCTTTTCAAGCTTTGCGGGAAACCCTTATTATATCGACCTTGATATGCTGGCCGCGGACGGACTTCTCAAAAAGAAAGAAATAACCGCCTGTGATTTTGGAGATGATCCTTCAAAAGTCGATTACGGGAAGATTTATTCCCAGCGCTTTGACCTGCTCAAAAAAGCCGCCGACCGCGGCTATGACAGAGACAAGGCGGAGGTGGCCGATTTTTCTTCCGAAAATCCCTGGCTTTCGGATTATGCTCTTTTCATGGCCTGCAAAAGACATTTTGATATGGTTTCGTGGACAGAGTGGCCCGACGAGGCGCTGCGCAGACGCGAGCCGGAAACGGTCGAAAAATACAGATCGCTGCTTTGCGAGGACGTAAAACTGTTTACTTACATTCAGTTTCTTTTTTACAGACAGTGGAATAAGCTCAGAGATTATATTCATTCCAAGGGAATAAAGATCATTGGCGACGTTCCTATCTATGTTGCCCTTGACAGCGCCGACGTATGGAGCGCTCCGTGGGAATTTGTCCTTGACGAGAATTATCAGCCCATAGAGGTTTCGGGCTGCCCGCCTGACATCTTTACCGCCGACGGTCAGCTTTGGGGAAATCCTCTGTATGACTGGAACCACATGCAGCAGGACGGCTTTGGCTGGTGGATCCGCAGGATCGGCGGCCTGTCAAAGCTTTACGACGTTATCAGGATCGATCATTTCAGAGGTTTTGACGAATATTGGGCCGTTCCCTACGGAGATGAAACCGCGAGGGGCGGCCAATGGAAAAAAGGCCCCGGCATGAATCTTGTCGGAGTCCTCAGCAGCTGGTTTAAGGATGTTTCTTTTATCGCGGAAGATCTCGGATTTCCGACGCCTTCGGTAAAACAGCTTCTTGAAGATTCGGGCTGGCCCGGGATGAAAGTCCTCTGCTTTGCTTTTGACTCCAGAGAACCCAGCAATTATCTGCCTCACTGCTACAAAAATAATTGCATCTGTTATACCGGCACGCATGATAACGAAACTCTCGCTCAGTGGCTGGACACCGCCCCGAAAGCCGACACGGCTCTGGCGAAAGAATACCTCGGGCTTTCAAAAGGCGAAGGCTATGTATATGGTATTATCCGCGGCGGGATGAGTTCTGTTGCAGATTTGTTTATCGCCCAAATGCAGGATTATCTCGAGCTTGGCGCAGAAGCGCGCATGAATCGCCCCGGCGATCCGAGCGGCTGGTGGAGATGGAGAATGCCGAAAGAAGCGCTGAAAGGCAACAAAGCCAAAGCACTTGCAAAAAAAATAAAGAAAATGACAGAGCTATACAGCAGATAAGCCCGCACAGGGCGAGGCGGCGCTGTCCGCAGGAGCAATTTACTGATAGCTGGCGCCCAATTCGCAAGCGGGGTGAGGCGGCGCTGTCCGCAGGAGCGGTTTTATTGATTTGACAGTCGGTTGCGCCGCGATGGCGCTGTCAAAATAAGAGAATATTGATTATGACAGAAACTTCCGGGCCGGAGTTTCTGTCTTTTTTAAAAAAAGCGTCATTTTGACAGAAATATTCGGGCAGAATCTTCTGTCTTTTTTGGGAAATTGGTATTTTGACAGAAGTATTCGGCTAGATTCTTCTGTCTTTTTTGGGAAATTGGTATTTTGACAGAAATACCAGGGCTGAATCTTCTGTCTTTTTTGAGAAATCGGTATTTTGGCAGATGTATTCGGGTGGGAGTTTCTGTCTTTTTTGGAAAATCGGTATTTTGACAGAAATATTCGAGGAGAATCTTCTGTCTTTTTGTGGAAATCGGTATTTTGACAGAAGTATTCGAGCAGGATCTTCTGTTTTTTTGGGAAATTGGTATATTGACAGAAATATTCGGGTGGGAGTTTCTGCCTTTTTTAAAAAAGCGGTATTTTGACAGAAGTATTCGGGCAGAATCTTCTGTCTTTTTTGGAAAAAATGGCTTTTTGACAGAAGTATTCGAGCAGTCACTTCTGTCTTTTTTGGGAAATTGGTATTTTGACAGAAGTATTTGGGCAGAATCTTCTGTCTTTTTTGGGAAATTGGTATTTTGACAGAAGTATTCGGCTAGAATCTTCTGTCTTTTTTGGAAAATTGGTATTTTGACAGAAATACTAAGGCAGAATCTTCTGCCTTTTTGGAAAATCGGTATTTTGACAGAAGTATTCGAGCAGTCACTTCTGTCTTTTTTAAAAAAAGCGTCACTTTGACAGAAATGATCGAGCAGATATTTCTGTCAAAAGACGCTAAATGTTGTTTTTGACAATCGATGATGAGACTGTGAGGGGTTTTATCCTTGTGAAACCTCTTTGTTTATCAGCAGTGGATGTGCGGCATCAGGCGAATTCGCGGGCAAGAGCGTCGAGCTGCGCCTCGCTTGCTTCATTAAGCGCGGATTTTATGGTGACGGTATTTTCCGCCCACGTTATATCCTTGCTGTTTTCAAACAGCTTTTTGATGGTTCTGGCTGCGGCCGGAGCCCATGATCCGTTTTCAATGATCCCGACGCGGCGGCCGCGGTAGCCTCTTTCAAGAAGCGCACGAATAAAGTCGTCCATCTTCGGGAAGATCTCACCGTTGTATGTGGTCGTCGCAAGCACAAGTCTGTCGTGGCGGAACGCATCTTCTACTGATTCGTAGAAATCTTCTCTCGCAAGGTCGGCTATTGCCACTCTTGGACAGCCGGCTTTTTTGAGTTTTTCGGCAAGCAGCTGCGCCGCCTGTTTTGTGTGTCCGTAAACAGAGGTGTATGCGATGAACGCGCCTTCGCTTTCTGCGCGGTATGCAGACCAGGTGTCGTATATATTGATATAATATGAAAGATCCTCTCCGGGAAGCGGAAGCACGGGGCCATGAAGCGAACAGATATGTTCTATTTCAAGAGCCGCCGCTTTCTTGAGAACCGCCTGCACCTGAGCGCCGAATTTGCCGACGATGCCGAAATAGTAGCGTCTCGCTTCGCAGGCCCAACCCTCCGGATCTTCAACGTCATTTGCGCCGAATTTGCCGAAACCGTCGGCGGAAAACAGCACCTTGTCTGTCTTATCATAAGTCATGATGACTTCGGGCCAGTGAACCATAGGCGCGGTGATAAAAGCGAGCTCATGTTTGCCGAGGCTTAATGAAGAACCTTCGGAAACCTTGATCTGACGTCCGTCATAGTCCGTACCGTAAAAATTTTTCATCATTACAAAAGCCTGCGCGGAGGAAACTATAGTCGCCTCCGGATATTTTTCCATGAAATCGGTAATACTTGAAGAATGGTCGGGTTCCATGTGCTGGATGATGAGATAGTCGGGAGTTCTTCCGCCTGCAGCACGCTCGATATTCTCAAGCCACTCTCTGCCAAAAGCCGCTTCCACACTATCCATAACCGCAATATGCTCATCCACGATCAGATATGAATTGTACGCCATTCCAAGAGGAACCTCGTACTGTCCTTCAAACAGATCTATTTCATGATCGTTAACTCCTACATATAAAATATCTTTTGTTATCTCCATAAATCCCTCCGAATGTTTTTTTCATGAATAATATATTATGAAAACAAAGATTTCTCAACCGATTTTTGAATAATTGCGGCGGCAGCGGATTGAACGTCCGTCAATGCGGCGGCGTATTTTATTCGATGCCGGCTATGTCTTTTATCACTTCTCCGGCGATGATAAGGCCGGCAACCGACGGAACGAAAGCGACGCTGCCTGGCGTCTGTCTGCGCGTGCCTTCGTCTTCCTCTCCCGTCTTTTGCGGAGAAATCGGTTCTTCTTTTGAGTAAACCACTTTCAGCCTGTCGATCCCTCTTTTTCGCAGTTCTCTTCGCATAACCTTTGCAAGGGGGCAAACCGACGTTTCGTAAATGTCTGCAACCCTAAAAGCGGTGGGATCAAGCTTGTTCCCGGCGCCCATCGAGGAAATAACCGGAGTGCCGGCTTTTTTTGCATTTACAGCTATTGCAATCTTTCCGGAGACCGTGTCTATCGCGTCAACAATATAATCAAACTGAGAAAAATCAAAGCAATCCTCAGTTTCGGGAAGATAAAAAACATTATGGGCGGTCACTTTTATTTCCGGATTAATATCAGCAATCCTTTCGGCCGCAACTTCCGTCTTGTATCTGCCGAGAGTTTTTGACGTGGCGATAATCTGGCGGTTCAGATTTGAGAGGGCAACCGTGTCTTTATCGATAAGATCGAGGGCGCCAACACCGGAGCGGGCAAGCGCTTCTACCGCAAAGCCGCCTACTCCGCCTATTCCAAAAACCGCAACTCTTGCAGCGCGCAGTTTTTCCATGGCTTCCTCACCAAGCAATAGTTTGGTTCTTGAATAAATCTCCGACATCAATCCTCTTTCCGGGCCTTTTTAAGCTCTATCTCGAGCACTCTTCTTTCGTCCGCTTCAAGTATCCTGATCTGCGCGTCTTTATAGGAAAACTCCTGACCGGCAGAAGGGAAGCCTCCGGCGATCTCGATACACCAGCCGCCTACGGTCTCGCTTTCAAATTCAAAATCGTCTTCATCCCACTCCATCAGTTCCACAAAATCCGAAATGGGCATATCCCCGTCTATTATAAAAGTATTTTCATTTTTTTCTATGATTTCTTCTTCGATCACGTCCTTTTCGTCCCAGATCTCGCCGACGAGCTCTTCCATTACGTCCTCGAGCGAAACCGCGCCGAGCGTTCCGCCGTATTCATCCGTAACAATGACAAGGTGCTGCTGCTGTCTGCGAACCATATCAAGCACCGCGGGCAGTTTCATGGTCTTGTAAACGAAAAACGGCGGCATGAGCATTTCTCTTATATCAAAGGAATCTTCGTCAATAAGACGTTTCAAAAAGTGTTTGACCGAAAGTATTCCTATGACATTGTCGATGCTGTCCTCATAAACCGGGATCCTCGAGAAGGGCGCGTTTATTATCAATTCCTTTATTTCTTCCCAATCGTCGTCTATATCGACGGCGACAAGATCGACGCGGGCGGTCATTACTTCGGAGGCGGAAACGTCCTCAAAATCTATCGCGGCGCTAACAAGCTCCGACGAATCCCCGTCAATAACAGCCTCGTTTTCCGCGGTCTCTATGATCGTATGCAGCTCGTCGGCCGCGTCCGTTTCCTCGTCGCGATCGCCCTTCATGCTTTTTGTAAGCAGTTCAACAAGCTTTACCACGACAAACGTGACAGGATAAAGCAGTATCATCAGCGCGCGCAGCGGAACGGAAAAGGCGAGCGCAAGCCCGTTGGCTTTTTTCTTTGCGATGATCTTCGGAATCGTTTCACCGAATATCACTACAAGAACAGTTATCACGACCGTTGAGATCCATGTGTAGGACTCTCCGATGAGGATTATAACCACGACCGAACCAAGCGAAGACGCGGCGATATTTACGAGATTGTTCCCCACAAGTATGGTCGATATCATATCATCATACCTGCGAAGTATGTTCAACGCTCTCTTTGCGCTATTTTGACCGTCTTCTGCCCTGTTTTCGATCCTTACGCGATTCGCCGAGGAATAAGACATTTCGGCAGCGGAGAAAAACGCGGAAAGCAGGATGCAGACGACAATGGCGAGAATGCAGATCGGAGCGGTCATACCTCATCACCTCCCTCCGCTTTTTGGGGAACAGGCTCGTCCTCATCACGGATTTCACCGACGAGCTCTTCAAGTATGTCCTCTATTGTAATTATACCGAGAGTGCGGCGTCCTTTTCCCGTAACCACGGCGATATTTTTGCGGTGCGAAGACATTGCGCTAAGAACGCCGTCGATCTTCATATCAGCGCCGACAAAATACGGCCTGTCGAGCAGCGGCCTGATGTTTTTTATATCTCCGCCTGCAAGATATGCTTTTATGTATTTTCTTATCTGCAGAATGCCTATGATGTTGTCCACGCTGTTTTTATATACGGGCAGGCGGCTGTGCGTTTCGTTTCTGATGACTTTAAGTATTTCATCCGGCGGTGTATTTACGTCGATCGCGACCAGCTTGCCGCGTCCGGTTATCACGTCCCCGACGGAAATATCCCGGAACTGGAGCGCGGAAGAGATCAGCTCGCCCTGTTTTTCGTCCAGCGAGCCTTCTTCCGTCATATCTTCTATGATATCGTAGATCTCATCTTCCGTAACCGACACTTCATCCTCGCTCTTTGTCAGCCTCGCCGCCGCATTTCCTATCGCGGTAAGTACAAAGGTGATCGGCCGAAGAACGGTCATAAGCACAAGGATCACGCCTCCGAGCGCAAGAGTAAATTTCATCGGATATTTTCTGGCAATGCTTTTCGGAAGCATCTCACCGAAGAAAAATATGACAAGTGTAGTCAGGATAGTAGATATCGAAACAAACGAAAGGCCGAAAAGCTCCGTGACTTTTAAAGTGACAAGCCCTGCAGCCGCAATATGAACAATATTTGTGCAGACCAAAATGGTGGTTATAGCAACATCAAAGCTGTCAAGAATGCGCAATGCGCGTTTTGCGCGCACGTCATTTTTGTCCGCCTTTGTCTTGAGTTTGCTTTCGGATACGGAGGCAAGCGCAGTCTCCGCCATTGCAAAGATAAATGCAAGAAAAACAAGAATTATAAAAAAAATTATCCAGGCCGGTCGGCCGTCATCGTCCATCTGGGCTAAAGTTCACCTTTCAATCAAAACAATACACAGGCAGTATATACCATCCGCGCCTTATGTGTCAACATCGGCGCGATTTCCCGCTTTTTTTCTGCGCCTTTAAAGAGGCATTTTCTTTTTGCAAGGCTTTTATTTCTTCCAGCATTTTATCGATGGCTGCTTGCCCGCTTTCCCACTCGATATGTATGCTGATTTCATCGCCGTCCTTTTTGTCTGTAAGACAGTGCTCTATCGGAGTGCGATACCAGACGCACCTTTGCCCGTCGAGTATGCTTTCCCCGTCGATCAGGATTTTTTTATAATTGATCCACCACTTGTATTCCGCGTTGTTTTTCACCTCACCCTGAACAGACCTGAATCTCAGACTCACGTTTCCGTCGCCGATACATTTTATCTTAAAATCCGCCGTTTCAGCCTGCGACGTGACCACGTAAGTAAGGCCGAAAGCCGTGCCCCATTTCTGTTCTTTTGCGGTAACGTCGCCGGACATTTCAAAAAACTCAAGCGCATTTGAGGAAGCTTCCGTCGCGCCGCTGTTTTTTATATCTATTCTTGCCGTCCTGAAAAACCCTTTTTCATTCGCGAGAGCTTCTTTTTCCTTGATCGTTTTTTGTCTTTCCCTGTCGTGATCGGTGATCAAAGCGCGAAACTCCGCGCCGCCTTCGATATATCGATAGCCGTTTTTTTCAAATTCCGGCAAACCGCCGTATATTCGCCTCGCGTTGTCCAGCGCGGCGTTTACAAGCTCCTGCGCGGCATAATATCTGCTAAAGACGAGTCTTTTTTCACCCGACGACCTTTCCTCTGATTCTTTTGCCAAAAGCAGCTTTTCTTTCATTTTTTTATAACAGATAAAATATCCGAAAACATTTGCGAAGGTTTTTTTGCTGAACATTATCGACTCGGCGCGGACTCTTCTGTAAAAAAATACGTTGTGGAGATATCCGACTCTGTTCGCCGAAAGCAGCGCTTCAAACGTATAGAGATTATCCTCTTGCAAAATTCCTTTTTCAAACCGCAGCTGATTATCTTCAAGAAAATCTTTTTTGATCATCTGAAGGCAAGGGGAAGGGCGGTATTCGTCATTATTTAGAAAATCGCGCATTATCGTCGGTCCGTCATAAACGCCTTTATAATCGTGACTTCTGCGATAAAAAGCCAAATATTTTTCATGGAGCTTTGTCTCTTTTTTGTCCAAGGACGCGGTCTCGTCTATAAAGCTCTTTCCGTCAAAAAAGACCAATTCAAGCGAGTCTTCTTCCATCTTGCGAACCAGGCTTTCAAGCGCGTCCTTTTCCAGAACATCATCCGAATCCATGTAATAGATATATTTTCCGCGGGCAAAGTCTATCCCGCGGTTTCTGGTAACCGACGGTCCGGAATTTTTTTGGTGATAAACGCAAATGCGCTCGTCAGAGGACGCGATTTCCCGCAAAAGATCAAGAGAGCCGTCCAAGGAACCGTCATCAATGCAGATTATTTCAATCTCTTTAAGAGTCTGTCCCATAATGCTGTCCAGGCATTCCCGCAAATAGGGTTCCACATTGTAAACGGGAATAATGACGGAAACTACGGGCGAGACGGACTGCGCGCCTTTTTTCACGCAAACAGGAGCATTCTCTTCTTCCGCAAGCAGTTTTGCCAGTTGAGACCTGATAACCTTTGTCAGAGGAGTAAACTTGTCCGAAAAACGTTTGTAACTCCCCGCAGGCTCTTTTTCGGAAATAAACTTTTCAAGCCCTTTTTCTAATTCTTCGGCGGTTTTTACGAGATGGATATAATCGCAGTCTTTGATCCAGTCAAACTGTCCTCTGACCTTGAAATATGAGTTTTCAAAAACGAAACACGGCGTGCCGGTGATATAGCTGAATATCATACCGTGAAGACGGTCGGTGATGACAACCTTTGCAGAAGCGAACTCGTTAAAAGTCTTTTCCACGCTTTTCCGTCTTTTTTCCATAGTAACCTTTTCCGGACGAACCATGTCATAAACGCTGATCTTATCATATTTTTCTCGGACGGCGGCAAAAACAGCCCTTCTCTCCGCTTCGGAAAGAAGCGCTTCCCGGTCTTCTCTGATACACAGCAGCGCGCCCTCGCGCGCAAGTTCAGCTTTCGGATAATCCGGGAACAATGCTATATCGGGAGTAAGAAACGTCTCGCAGAAAAAATGTTCTTTTGCAAAATCATATGACTGCTTGTCGCGGCATCCGAGAATGACGTTTTCTTTCAGAGCTTTTTGGGTCTTTTCAAGTTCTTCTGCGCCGTTTTCATCGTCGGTAAAAAATATGCTTTGAGGAAAAATGATTTTGATATTTTCAGGCCATGAGGAAATTGCGTCTTTTCTCATTTCTTCGACTCTTGGCCATATATTTCCGACCGAGCCGCCGCCGTTAAAAATGAGAATGTCGTTCTTGCCGATCGTTTTTTTGAGTATCGGTTTTACATCATAATAATCATCAAGCGACACTTCTTTGACATCGCACTCCGGGAAGACTTCATTCATATATGAAAACTGAGCCTCGGTAATAAGATGATCACCCATATTTGAGTGTTCAGGCGTACCGATAAACCAAATCTTGCGTTTCATTTTGTTTCCATCCTCCCCGATTGAATTATCCTGCGCAAATCCTCTTCTTGTACATATGAGTATAAAACTATTTTTCAGACTTGCAAAGTATAATTTTTCTTTGAGCCGATCGGGAAAAAGTCGGCTTTTGCATATAAAAATGGCGCGGCCAAGCAGGTCGCACCATTTTCCCATGTTTTGCATCTGTATATTATTCTTTTTCAAGACAATGATATACAAGCGCAGCTATGGCAGCTCCGGCAAGCGGACCTACAATGAAGATCCACAAAACCGAAAGCGGTTCGGAATTTCCGGTCATTGCCGCAACTACCGCGGGTGCGATAGAACGGCTCGGATTTACGCTGGTTCCGGTAAGTCCGATTCCGAAAATATGAACAAACGTAAGCGTCAGGCCTATGATGAGGCCGCCGAACGAACCGTGATTGAATTTTTCGGAAGTTACTCCCAAAATAGTCAGAACAAAGATGAACGTCAATACGATCTCAACGATGATCCCCGCTTCAATACTGCCGTTCACGCCGGCAAGTCCGTTGCTTCCGAAAGCTCCGGTAGCGTCCTTTACTCCGCTTGCACCGAAGATTGCAGCCAGAAGACCGGTCGCGAGAAATGCGCCTACAAGCTGGAAAATCCAGTAAAAGGCGGCGTCTTTTCCCGAAATCTTTTTCTTGAGCAGCATAGCGAGCGTTACTGCGGCGTTAAAGTGTCCGCCGGAAATATTTCCCACACAGTAAGCCATAGCCACTACCGAAAGGCCAAAAGCCAGCGCAGTCAAAGCGTAGCCGCCGGAAGCCGGATCGCATCCCACCAGCATAGCGGTTCCGCAGCCCATAAATACTAAAACGCAAGTTCCAATCAATTCCGCAAAATACTTTTTCATAAAATCGCTCCTTTCTGCAATGATCGGGAAGCCGCACGAAAAAGGCGGCTACGTACCGATCGCAACCGCCTTGATTTTATCAACGTCACAATAACCGCGGACTAACAAAAAGTCATTCTCCGGCTTCTTCGCCCTCGACGGCGCAGCAATAAGGAGACGACGTGCTTCCGGAAGCTATTTTTCTGAAAACAGTTTTCTGTTCGTCAGTCCCGCTTTCCCCGGTCTGCTTGGAGCTTTCTGTTTCATGAAGCGTTGCGACAACAGGCGCATCGCTTATCTGAGCCGCATCGGCATTTGAAGCGGTCAGTTCGGAAACCAGAGCAAATATTGAAACCGTCATGCATATAAAGCCGACGGCAATGATCACTATAGCAATCCTTTTTGATCTCTTCATGGTTTAATAATCTCCAATCTTCCATCAACAACGTTCTTCGCAAGAACTATCAGAAACCCTATAATATCACAAATGAAACGCTCCGGGCAAACGTTCAAGCTCTTTTACCGAATGATGATGCCCGTGCTTTTCATCCGTGCTGTAATGGTTGTGTTCATGCAAATGAGCTACGGTATGAGTATGCGTCGTTCCGTCGTGAGTGTGCGTAAACGTATGCAGGTGCTCATGAGCGTGATGCCGCAGCATCGTGTCCGCCACAACGAGAAGAGAGCCCGCGATCATAATAAGCAGCGCCGCAAAATATATCCATGAAAGCTGTTCCCTTAAGAGTACAAATGAAAAGAGTGCTCCGACAAAGGGTGCAATGGCATAATAGGCGCTGGTCTTTGCCGCTCCAAGAATATTTTGGGCGCGGACATACAAAAAGATGCTCAATCCGTATGCCACAAAACCAAGCAAAAGAGCCGCCATGACGTATTTTAGTCCAGGAAACGCTTCCTGTCTGACGACCGCTATCAAAAGCGATCCCAGGCCCGAAAAAACTCCCTTTAATACGACGATCTCATACGTGCTTTTTGAGGAAATATTTCTCGTGCAGTTATTTTCAAAGCCCCAGCATACCGCGGCGAGCAAGACAAACAATGAGCCGTAGGAGAATTTGAAACTGTCCGTTCCCTCAAACGAGAGGAGAATGCTTGACAAAGTGATAAGCGCGATCGCAGCCCAAAGTCGCTTTGAAACGATTTCCCCAAAAAAGACCATTGCGATCACCGTCGTGGCCACGATCTCGAAATTTCCCAGAAGAGACGCATTTGCCGAGGATCCAATGCTCACGCCGATCATCAGAAAGATCGGCGCTGCGATATCAAGAAGTATCATTCCTATTACGAAGGGAAGGTCTTTTTTTGTCAGCTTCTCGGTCTGTGCTCTGCGCTTTTTGCCAAACAGCGATATTATTCCTATACCGATACCCGCGCCAAGATACATAAATGCCGCCATCATGGTCGGGCCGACCACGCGCAGCAAAATCTTCGATACCGGAATATTTACGGCATAAAATGCCGCTGCCGCCAGGGCGTATATAATTGCCTTTGTTTTAGTCATTCTGTTCAAAACTTGATTTCATCCCGGCAATGACATCAAGATACGTATCCAGCCTTGAGTTGATGTATCCTGCGAACAGTATCTCCATAGCCGAAAGATTGTGCTTCACATGATATTCGTCAAAGGCGTTATAATAAGCGACCCTGTCCGTGAACTTGATGTCGATCGGCGGATATCCCGCTTTCATCAGCTCCAGATTGACAAGCAGTCTGCCGGTCCTGCCGTTGCCATCGATAAAGGGATGGATACCTTCAAACTCAATATGAAACCGGGCGAGCTTGGTCACGATGTGTTCCTCGCTTGCGGCATAGTCGAGAAGAAGCTGTTCCATTCTCGGCTCGATCAGATACGGCTGCACGGGTTCATGATGCGCTCCCATAATGCGGACGGGAATTCTTCTGTAAACGCCCCGGTCATCCTTTTTGTCGGCAAGTACAAGATAGTGGATCTGTTTAATGATGCTTTCAGTGAGAGGCGCTTTTTCTTTCACAAGCTCTCTGACATAGTCGAAAGCCTCTTTATGACCGACAGCCTCCATATGATCTTTCAGCGGTTTCTGATCTATCGTAAGCCCACGAAGAACAAGGTCAGTTTCCCGGAGTGTCAGCGTGTTGCCCTCAATCGCGT
>DFFO01000056.1 GCA_002369255.1 Lachnospiraceae bacterium UBA3774 | reverse complement strand
TATCCGGGATCGTGATACTCGTCAGGCTGCTGCAACCATAAAACGCATAATCTCCTATGCTTGTTACACTATCCGGGATCGTGATACTCGTCAAACTGCTGCAACTATCAAACGCACCACCACCTATGCTCGTTACGCTATCCGGTATCGTGATACTCGTCAAACTGCTGCAACCATAAAACGCACTTTCACCTATGCTTGTTACACTATCCGGTATCGTGATACTCGTCAAGCTTCTGCAAACATAAAACGCATAATCTCCTATGCTCGTTACGCTCCCATCATCGGGAATGATGCTGTTTATACATCCTAATATAAGCATTTTCGCTGCTGTATCAATTAAGCAGTTTCCATCAGAATGATAAGTCGTATTTCCTTTTGCGACTCCTATACTTTTCAAGTTGCTGCAACCATAAAACGCCCTACCACCTATGCTCGTTACGCTATCCGGGATCGTGATGCTTGTTATGCCGAGACAATACTCAAACGCATAATCTCCTATGCTTGTTACACTATCCGGGATCGTGATACTAGTCAGGCTGCTGCACTCACCAAACGCATAATCTCCTATGCTTGTTACGCTATCCGGGATCGTGATACTCGTCAGGCTGCTGCAACCATAAAACGCATAATCTCCTATGCTTGTTACACTATCCGGGATCGTGATACTCGTCAAACTGCTGCAACTATCAAACGCATCATCTCCTATGCTCGTTACGCTATCCGGTATCGTGATACTCGTCAAACTGCTGCAATCCCTAAACGCCTCATCTCCTATGCTTGTTACACTATCCGGTATCATGATACTCGTCAGGCTGCTGCAATAACAAAACGCCCTATCTCCTATGCTCGTTACGCTATCCGGTATCGTGATACTCGTCAGGCTGCTGCAAGAACCAAACGCATCATCTCCTATGCTCGTTACGCTATCCGGTATCGTGATACTCGTCAACCTGCGGCAATCCCAAAACGCAAAATCTCCTATGCTTGTTACACTATCCGGAATAATGATGCTTGTCAAACTGCTGCAATAACAAAACGCACTATCTCCTATGCTTGTTACACTATCCGGAATAATGATGCTTGTCAAACTGCTGCAATCATAAAACGCATAATCTCCTATGCTCGTTACGCTATCCGGTATCGTGATGCTCGTCAGGCTTTTACATCTATAGAAAGCGCTGCTTCCTATGCCAACCACCTCATATCCATCGATTATCTGTGGTATCGTTACATTTGTATTTTCGCTTTTATACTTCGTTATGGTCGCTTTTTTCTCGCTGACAGTATATTCAAACAAAGATTCTGTGGGTTGATTTGTATCAATGCCTGCTTCCTGCTCAGGTGTATTAAGTTCAATCTCCGTGACCGTCTCAATAGTCTCTTCTGTTGATTCATCCGTCTCAACAGTCTCTTCTATCGTCATCTCTTCCTCAATAGTCTCCTCTGCGGACACATTTATGGGAATCGCAGAGAAGGACTCTATAAAAAATGCAAGAGAGATGAGAATAGTTAGCAATCTCCTAACAGTTTTTTTCATAATTACCTCCTAATAAATACATTACATACATTAAAATCAGGTCAGGCAGGCTCCCTTTTTCATCATTTTTTCCAGCCTTTTCCCCGTTTTCGGCAATTCTTTTCAATTATACCGCGCAAATTGGTATATTTCAATAATAATTGTTACTGTGCGCGGTATAGAAACGTGAGTAATCCGTGTAAAATAGGATGGTAAACTTGATGCGCCGACAGAGGCATTTTTTAAAAAAGGATATTATCTGGTATGGAAGAAAACAAAGTAGACGGAAGTTTTATACGGCAACGTATAACGCAGCTGCGTATTATGCAGAATATCTCCGAATACCGCATGAGTATTGACCTTGGACACAGTAAAGGCTATATTCAAAATATTTCGTCCGGAAGAAGTATGCCTTCCGCAATCGAGCTCCTTGCTATTTGCGATTATCTTGGCGTTACTCCAGAAGAGTTTTTCAGACAGCCAAAAAAACACGGCGAAGATTCGTCAGAGGATCTCGAAACGCTTTTTATGGGTCTTAATTCTTTTCAAAAAAATCTGCTCCGCGAGATAATAAAGCAGATGAAATAGCAGATTCTCTTAAAATATCATGCCGCTTTTTTGCAGCACGAAAAAGCGCCGAACGCTAACATTCAGCGTCCGGCGCCTTGTTTTTTTAGCCCGTCTTTTATCTCAGGCCGAGAAGCAGTTCTACTACGTAGAGCTCAAGCTTTTCATAATCTCTTTCCTCTACGCACTTTTTCTGGAATTCATAATCAAATTTTTCGGCCTTTTCTTCGAGCGCTTTCGCGATCTTAAGGCTGTTGATAAGGTGCTGGTAGCTGCCTTCCTGATTTTCGGTACGCATTACCTTTACGTCAAGTCCGATATACTCGCCGTTGTTGCCGTAGCCGTTTTCCATCAGAACTTTGATCTGGTTGAACGCGGTGCGTAAGTTTTCTACTCCGAAGCTCTTATCCTGGTCAAATTTCAGGCCGTTCTGGTCGTTGAGATGAACGCCCCAAAGCTTGCCCATGGCAAGTGCAAATCCGATTTCGTTTGCGGGGTCAAGACCTGCAAGCATTGCATGAGCTGACTCAAGCAGTCCGCCTACGCGGGAAGGATCCTTTGTCGCGGCCGAAATAGCCATGCAGTGGCCGAGAGTCGGGCAAACGCTTCTGTCAACGGGCTCGTTGGGCTTGGTCTCGATAAGTATCTGAATGTCTTTGTCATAATCAAGCATCTTGTTTATGGCGTCAATAAGCTTCTTTGTGGACTCGACCGGGCTCTTGCTCTCAAAGCAGAGCGTTCCTTCGCGGGCGAGCCAGAGAACTATTTTTTTGCAGCCGAGAACCTTTGCGATATCTATGGAACGGTATGCTCTCCACATTGCATATTCTCTGTCTTCTTCATAGTTTGAGCAGAAACCGCCGTCTTTTGTGTGGGGATCAAACCAAAGTCTGGGGGCTACAAACTCTGCGGCCATTCCGTATTTATCCAGGATCGCCTTTGTCTTTTTGGCTTCCTCAATAACCTGCTCGGGAGTGTAGTTGTTGATATTCGGAACCGCGTCGTCATCATGGAACTGAACGGCGTCAAAACCGATCTCTTTGAATTTTTTTACTTTTTCCTCAAAAGGAATCTCATCCCTTACGGGCGGGCCGTATGAATCCGCGCCTGAATGAACGTTCCAGGGTCCAACCGAATACTTAAATCTTGACATTTCAAATCCTCCTGTTTGCTTTTATTTTTTATGCCGCGGCCGCTGCCGCGCAAATACATACTTTTTTAATTCCACGCCTCTGCAGGGTCAGTGATGATGGGTATAAACGTGTTGTTCGGATCAAGAATATTGATCGTAACCGCGCTGCATCTGTTCAGCCTGAAATCAAATCTGTTCGAGTTTGTTCCAAGGCTGTTGTCCGCTTCGTTCGCGGTCTTGATCGCGCCTTTGATACGGCAGTCGTTCATCGTTACCACTATATGCTGCTCGCTTGTAATGCCGGTGGCATTTCCGAAGAACATTGCCGACGTATTGCTGTTGGGAGACTGGATAATGCAGTTGTTCAGCGTTATCGTGCTGCTGTCAGCCTCGCCGTAGATCCGCCCTTCTTTTGACTGTTTACGGCTGTGCATATAAAAAGGTCTTGAACTGTTTTCGTTGTAAAACTCGCAGTCCGTAAAGGTAAAGGTCATCTTGTCGTCAAAGCCGAATCCGATTCCCGATCCAAATCCCAGACCCTCGTCGTTTTTCTCTTTGTAGCTTTTGACGTTTATATACGTTTTTGTCGCGCCCGAATATTCCTCAAGGCCGAGGGTCTCGTCGTGTATGGTATAACGCCCGTTTTTGCAGCGCACTTCAATATTTTCTATTGTTGCGCTTCCGGAAACGTTCAGAGGAGATACGAGCCATGACTCGGCCGCGTAAGTCTCTTCCGCGCTCGGAGCATATTTGAGCACTACTGCATATTCTCCGTCATTATCATCATCCACGCCGATAATATGCGTATTCGTCGGAACGATTATGTTATAAGGCATATAGTCGGCAGTATTTGCTCTGGGGAAATCCTCTGCCGGCCGCGTTACTCCGGCTACCCTGTATTCGCGGAAAATATCATAGGTTCCTTCGTGAACGTATATGGTCTTCTCCGTTTCGATCCCCTGAAGATCGATAAGGCACTGCGTAAACGACATCCATTCATAGCCGTTTCCTACGTGGAATTCTGTCGCCGTCAGATCATGAGTGATCTGGGAAGCCTGTATATATGCCATCGCGGAAACGTAATAATTGTATATACTGCGGATAAACGACCTTCCGACAGAAGAATTTTGTTTCCTTGTGAGGTAGGAATTTACGCTGTAGCTTAGCTGCTGCAGGACCTCGCCGTCCTGCGTCAGCTTAAACGTCCATACGTTGTCAAATTCCGACGGACTGACAGCGACGGCAAATAAATACAGGTTTTGCGCGTCTCCATCCGCAGCGATTACTGACGTCTCTCCTGCCGCAGTTCCGTTTTTGAAGGCGCTGACCGTGATTCCTTCCGTATCATCGAGAGTCATATAGACGATGATCTTTATGTCTCTTCCCACGCGAAGCGTCGCAGAAGTAAATCTCTTTCCGGAGTCTGTTGCAGCGGAAAGATTCATCACGCTGCTGTTTGCCGCCGTGTACTGCCCGGTCTTTGCGCCGGCCACCCAGGGCAGATCATTTGCAAGATCGCTGGTGTTATATCCTGTATAAAGCTGAGCCTCTGCGCCGTATTCCAAAAGATCGGCAAGCAGTCTGACAAGCTCCGTTTTGTCCTCATGAGCCGCTTTCAGCCTGTCCGCATAGCCTCTTACCGTCCAGGCGGTTTCGAGGTCAAGCTCCGTTTCGTTCCCGTTTTCCCTAAACAACAGTCTGAATGATATTTCATCCGTCATCTGCTTTACGCAGACTCCATCAAATACAAATCTGTAATAACCGTAGTTTTCTCCGGACTCGACAAAGCTTCCCGAAAGCTCTGTCGTCTGCCCGTTCATTGTCACTTCGAGAATCACTCTGTCCGCAAGCGATCTCTTGTATGAGGCATAAATATAAACTGTCAGATCTTCATCTGCGGCGATCTGCGCAGAAACAAGCTCGCCTGAGGGCAAAAGACAGCTGCACAGCGTTTCGGTTTCCGCATTGTATTTTAAATAGCTGTCAGATGGAATATTGTCGGCAAAAAAGATGTCTGCCGCTTCAGCCGCGACGTCTTTTACAAGCGTCGTTCCGTCTTCATAAACCGAGCCGTAATACAGGCCCACTTCGCTTTCTAAGGAAAGTCCTTTTGCGCTTGGCACGGTACTTTCCGTAAAATACAGGTTTGAAGTCTCATCTGCCGCGGTATTGTTTTTTATATTATCGACTCCGGCAAGGGAAAGCTCGCCTTTAAAGGCGCCGATTCCGCCTCCCGTGCCTGCGCAGGTATTTCCGGTAATCGTGCAGTTCCTCACAAGAGTAGTTCCCGCTCCGTTCAGGAACAGAGCTCCGCCTCTGCCCTGCGCTGTATTGTTTGTAAAGGTACAGCTGTCAAGGGTGATATTTCCGGTGCTCGTAGTATAGATCGCGCCGCCGTCGCCGCCGCATTCCACGCCGTTTATGGTACAGTCCGTCATGAAAAGGTCTGTCTGCCCCTGAAGACAAATGCAGGCGCCCGAGCTTCCAAAAGAGCCTTTTACTCCCCAAATGCTGACGTTTTCAAGGCGTATCTCTCCGCGCGAATTTGTCACGCTTCCAAGCAGAAAGCCTGTCCGCGCCAGATTATTTCCGTCAAAGCCGCCTGTGTTTTTGTCATTAAAGACATGCAGCAGGTAGTCATTGTTTGCGCTGATGCCGAGGATCCCGTAAAAGCTTCCCGAGCCCGCGGTAATAGTATGTCCGTTCAGGTTCAGTTCCAGATCCGCAGTCAGACGCGTTCTTGCGCTGACGGTTACGTCGCAGTTCAGATAGTATTTTCCGGCAGTGGGAAGACTATCCGTCAGATCCCACGGAAGATATTCTTCCGAAGCTTCCTCATAGGTTCCCTTTAATGCGCCGCTTTCATATGCCAGTCTGATCTCTGCGGGCTTTGTAACAAAGAAATATTCTTCATCTTCCCTTGACGCTCCCGTCACGATCGCAGCGCCCTCCGCAGGGTCTGTAGGAAAATACAGTCCGATACTGCTTTCCTCATCAAGTCCCTGTGCGCCGACAGTCACCGTCTTTCCGGACGAAACCTTGACGTCTATCTCGGTGCCGCCGCAAAGATTGTCTTTTATAACGATTTTCCCTGAAAACACAAGCGTGCCGGTATTAAAATAAACCGCCTCGCCCGACGCGGACGAAGAAGTATTATCTCTGATATCGACGTTTTTCATCGTCAGAGTTCCCGTTCCCGTATAGCCCGAAGTCGCGCCGTTGTTATTAAAAACTATTGCGCTTCCGTGAGCGGATACTTCATTATTTATAATAGAAGAATTTTCTATGCTGACGTCAATATCCGACTGGATCCAAAGAGTTCCTTCAGATGCGGTATTTTCGCTTATCAAAGCGTCCGAAACGGACAGTTCTCCCGCGTTTATGCGGATCGCGCCGCCATTCTTTGATGAATTGTTTGCTGAGATTTCTCCGCCTGATACAGACAGCTTTCCGGCAGCCGCAAAGATCGCGCCGCCGTTGCCTGCGGAAGTATTGCCCGAAATAACGCCTCCGGTCATATTAAAAACGTTTCCGGCAGTTCCTATATAAACGGCACCGCCGTCGGAGGAAGCAGTATTGCCGCTGATGCTTCCTCCGGTCATGTTAAAGACGGCTCCCGAAACATCGGCAGAAGAGCTGGTCGCCGTGGCGACAACTCCGTTTTTCACCTTGTTTCCCGAAATATTCGCGCCGTCAAGAGTAAACGTGGTTCCGGCTTTGCTGCCGTAAATATAGACTACGCGGTTTTGCGTATCCGGCCCTTTTATATTTCCCGTTTTTAGTGCGCTGCTATCACGCAGAGTCAGTTTTCCTCCCGCCGTAATGACAAACACGCCTGCGCCCGAAGAAACTCCCGTGGACGTAATAGTGTGACCGTTCAGATCGATCACTACGGGAGCGTTTGCCGTAGCCGCGCCATAATTTGCCGGTGTGGAAACAGTCACGTCCGTCATAAGCACGACCGTCTTTCCGGCCGCCACCGAGCTTGTCGGCAACGCGTTCGCATTCGTCCAGTTTAAGATTTCTTCATCAGACGAAGCGATACCCGATATGCCGAGCACGAAACAGATCATTACTGCCGATAAGATCGTAGCTAAAAGGGCCTTCTTTTTCATGTCTTTTCTCCCGCTCTTTTAAGAGCCAGCGCGCCAGATCAAACTTTGACCCACTTCTTTTCTTTTCCGCTTTTGAGGATGGCTTCCGTGAGCTTTACTATATATGCGGCCTGTTCAAGCGTAGCAAAAACGGGCTCCGTCTTTCCTTCGCTTGCGATATAGGAATAAAACGCCGACATATTACCTTTGAATGCGTCATTCCAGCCTTCGGGATGTCCCTTTGCCAAAGAAGTATAACGTCTTGCAGCGCCTGTCATGGCATTGGGATTTCTGCTGATCAGGCTGTTGTCTTCATCGCGTCTGCCTATCCACAGCTTGTTGTTTTCTTCCTGGTTCCAGCCAAATGACGCCTTTGAACCGTTTATCTCGTAGCTGAGAGCACAGCCGTGACCGGCGCACAGCTCGGAAGCATAAAATACTCCGCGGGCGCCTTTGTCTGTCCTGAACATTACGCTGCAATAGTCCTCGTTCGTTATCTCAACTTCTTCATATTCGTCCGGAACCTCGCTCGTAAAGGTAAGGTTTGCCTTTTTGGGCTTTTTCCTGACGGGGATTACGGTATCGGTATCAGCCATTACTTCGGTGATCCTATGCCCGGTTACAAACTGTATGCTGTCCATCCAGTGCGAGCCGATATCGGCCGTGCAGCAGGAAGGGCCCGAGAGCGCGGGGTCAAGTCTCCAGCTGTAATCCGTGTCATATAAGAGCCAGTCCTGCAGATAAGAACCCGTGATAATGCGGACGTCTCCGATCTCGCCGTTTTTGATCCTCTCGCGCATTTCCATTACAAGGGGATTTAAGCGGTAGTTGAAGTTGACTCCGGCTGCTACTTTCGGGTTTTCCTTGAGCACCGAGATAAGCTCCTCCGCTTCCTTGTAAGTGGTGCAGAGAGGTTTTTCCGAAAAGAGATTTTTTCCGGCTTTTATTACGCGGCAGTTGATCTCGTGATGAAGCCTGTTCGGAGTACAGTTGTGTACTACGTCGATCTCCGGATCCGCAAGCAGCTCGTCTATGCTGTCATAACATTTCGGTATTCCGTAAAGCTCCGTTTTTTCTTTTGCGAGCTCTTTATTTGCGTCAAATACGCCGTAAAGCGTGCAGCCGCCTATTCTGTTTACTGCCTCGATATGGCTTTCGCCGATATACCCGAGTCCTATGATCGCGGTTTTGAGTTTTTTCATTTTTAACCTCTTACATATTTCAATATGTCGCAAAGAGACTTTTCATTATCGTAGGTCGGCCAGTATTCGAAACCGAAATATCTGTCATAGCCGGCTTCTTCGGCCGCCTTTATGACTGCCGGATAATTTGTCTCGCCAAGCTGCAGCTCATGTCTTCCGGGTACGCCGGCCGAGTGGAAGTGGCCGATATATTTTATGTTATCGCGTATCTGGTTTACGAGATTTCCCGTCATAATCTGCATATGATAACAGTCAAAGAGCAGCTTTACGCTCGGTGAATCCACTGCTTTTACTATATCAAATCCCACGTATGAATTATCAAGATAATAACCCTTGTGATCGTAGAGCGAGTTTAACGCTTCCACTACGATGGTAACTCCCGCCTTTTCGGCGATCTCCGCCGTGCGCTTTAAGTTTTCCATGAGCACGAGATTCTGGCTTCCCGTTTTTGTTTCCATTTCTCCGGAAAGGCCTATCAGCGTCTTGCAGTCAAAAGCCTTTGCGATCTCGATGGATTTTTCCAGATTTGCCTTTACGATCTCCCATGGAAAGCTCATACGATAAGTCCAGGCCTTGTTCAGGCAGCACGCCGCCACGGGAATATCAGCCTGTCTTGCCGTTTCTCCTATTTTTTTCGGATCAACCGAGCCGCCTACCCAGGGATCCCAGAACTCGACTGCGTCACAGCCGAGATCTTTTGCCTTGCGGATACGATCGTAAAAATCAAGCTCTTCAAAAACGGGTTCTATACATAAAGAATATTTCACTGCCTGTTTTTCCTTTCTGTCTGAAACTGTTTTTTAAGCAAATACTTCGGCGACCTTGTTTATCGCTTTTGCTATCATGTCGCAGTCTTCATCGGTCATCTGCGCGGGAATATCCAGATGAACCACTTTTCCGAGATATTCGAGCGTATGAGGGTTCATATCCTCCGCGTATTCTACGGGTTCCGGATTTTTTACGTGATAAGGGCACTCGTAGGGGCAGCATACGTCCGAAGACGTCTTTTTGTGAAGAATGTGTTTCCAGTGCGCGTAAATGTGCCAATCCGGTATTCCGGAGTTAAATACGCCTGAAGCATCTACGCCCTCTGCTTTAAGCGCTTCGCAGAAAGGAGCTACCTTTTCGGGCGCGTCAAGATAAAACATCAGGCAAATGCCCGTATCGCCTTCAGGATCGTTGCAGGGACGTACTTTGATTCCCTTGGTGTCTTTTATCTGCTCGATGATTCTTCTCTGATGGCTGCGCATAGCGGCATTCAGACGGTCAAGCTTTCCGAGCTGTGCCAGCATTACCGCGCCGGCAAGTTCGCTCATACGATAGTTGGATCCGCAGAAAAGCTCTCCCTCAAAACGCTGCTCGGCAAAACGGTCGGGGCGCCAGCAGGCTGCAGTATCATGATATGAGCAGCAACGATCGTAAATGCGTGCGTCTTTGCAAAGGATCATGCCGCCTTCGCCGGCCGTAATGGTCTTGTGATACTGGAATGAGAAGCATCCGCAGTCTCCGAAGGTTCCTACGTACTGTCCTTTGTAGGTCGCTCCGACTGCCTGAGCGCAGTCTTCTATAACGCGGAGATTGTGTCTTTTTGCAATATCCATGATCGCGTCCATGTTGCAGGGAACGCCGCGCATATGAACTACTACGAGGCCCTTTGTCGCGGGCGTGATCTTCTTTTCGATGTCTATCGGATCAATGGTAAGAGTTTCGTCAACCTCTGCGATTACCGGGATCGCCTTTGCTGATACGATTGCCGCGCATGAAGCAAAAAACGTATATCCTGTAACGATAACCTCATCGCCGGGGCCTATTCCGCAGGCTACGAGCGAGGAGATCAGCGCGCCTGTACATGAGCTTGTCGCCAGGGCGTATTTTGAGCCCATTTTCTCTTTGAAAGCATTTTCAAAAGCGCGTACTTTTGATTCAACTCCGGCAGGTCCGTAATATCTGAACAGATATTTGTTGTCGAGAACTTCAAGTACCTGCTTCTTTTCTTCTTCACCTATCTCAAGTCCGCCGGGATACATGGGATAGTTCGGAGTGGTTTTGGCTTTGGGTCCGCCGTAGATTGCTAATTGTTCTTTCATCACTTCACCTCTTTATTTTTAATAATTTTTTGGCAAATTAATTAATTATTTGCTGTTATTTTATCAAGAAATGTGATATAAAAAATGGGTATTTGTTCAAATAACTGTAAATTTGTTCCGAAAAGGATAATTTTCAATGATTCTGGCGGTAAATATCGGAAAACTTACAAAGCTTGTCGAGGCTTTTTACAAACTGACAAAAATAAAAGTCGCCGTTTATGACGACAATTTTGTCAAGATTTTTTCGTACCCGGAAGAAGACAGTTCTTTTTGCGAAATGATACACCGTCTTCCGGTCGCTGCCGCAAACTGTGATGAGAGCGTCCGCAACATCTGCGCAAAATGCCGCGAAGTAAAAAGGCTCGTTACTCTCACCTGCCACGCAGGGTTGACTGAGACCGTCGCGCCTCTTTATGAAAACGATCTTGTTATCGGATATATAATGTTCGGTCAGATCACGAACGTCCGCAGCAAAAAGAGCTTTATCGAGAGAGCGGAGGCGGCCTGCTGCAAATATGAGCTTGACAGGGACGAGTTTTCGCAAAAGGTTCTTTCCGTTCCTTTTAAAAGCAATGAACAGCTTCTTTCGGTCTCGGAGATAATAAATGCATTTACGGCTTATATTTATCTTCAGGATATTGTGAGCATAAAAAAAGAAGACACTTTGTCTCTTCTTCTGGATTATATCGACGGCAATCTTGCTTCGGATCTCTCGGTGCAGACGCTTTGCAAAAAATTTTTTATTTCCAAAACCTCTCTTTATCACCTGACGAAGAAGATCATGCCCGACGGCGTAGCAAATTACGTCCGCACAAGGCGTATAGAAAAGGCCGGCGAGCTTTTGTCAAAAACAAAACATTCCGTGGACGAAATCGCGACGATGGTCGGTTTTGCGGATACGGATTATTTTCGCAGGATCTTTAAAAGCGAGATGGGTATGCCGGCAAATGCCTACAGAAAGGCGCACAGAAGCTGACAGATGTCCAAAAAACGAGAAAGCCCCCTGCCTGGTGCAGGGGGTTCTCAAAATAAATGTGAGAAAGGAGAGGGGATCAACTGTTTAGTTGATGGTTATAATATATCAGACTTTTGTGAACAAATTGTGTCCATCCTGTAAACAATAATTAAACTTTTTGAATTGTTTCTAAAGCCTATTTCCCCATCGCCTTTTTGAGCGCGCTCATTTCTTCCTCTCCGAAGGTAGTCTCCGGCTCGCCGTTTTTGATTTCTTTCAGATATATATAACAGGAAGTGCGGCTGTGCATGGCGTTTAGCAGGATCCCGGAATTTGTATGATCGAGGAGCACAAGCGCAAAGCTTGACTGCCCTCCCATTCCGTTAAACGCGTTATATTTGACGATTCCCGTCTTGCAATAAGTTCCGGCCATTGCAGAGGTCAGCTTTTTTAAGTGATCTCTCTGTTCCATGTCCTGATCCTGAAGAGAATATGTTCTGGAATAGATTTCCATGATCTTGTCTTCAAGGGATTCCGCGTCTTTGCCGCGCATAAAAAAGTCATAGCGGCGGAAAACCTTGCGTGTTTTGATCAGAACGATCACCAGCAAAACGAGAAGTATTACGCTCAGCACCGAAAGAACGACGATGAGCATATCTCTGTTTATTCCGAAATTGTCAAGCAAACCCGTCATTTTTTCATCTTCCTTTTCCGAATAATTCTATCAGCCTTTCGAGCTCTTCGAGCGAGTAGTATTCTATCAGGATTTTCCCTTTTTCTTCCGACTCTCTCTTTATGGAAACTTTTGTGCTCATCAGCTCGCGGAGCTTTTCTTCGAGCTCGATATAAATAAGGTCGTCCGCGCCGGTTTCTTTCTTTTTGATCTTTTTCGGCTTTTTCTTTACAAGTTGCTCCGCGTCGCGCACGCTCAGACCCTTTGCCGCGATCAGCTCGGCGGCCTTTTCCTGCTTTTCAAACCCTGAAAGTGAAGCGATGGCTCTGGCATGACCTTCGGAAAGCTTTCCCTCGCTTACCATTTTCTGTACCTTTTCGGAAAGCTTTAACAGGCGCAGATGGTTTGTGATGGCGCTGCGGCTTTTTGAAAGTCTTTCCGCAAGCTCTTCCTGGGTAATTTTGTATTCGTTTATAAGCTTTTCATACGCCTGCGCTTCTTCTATGGGATTTAAGTCTTCTCTCTGGATATTTTCTATCAGAGCGATCTCGCCGATTTCTTTTTCGGTATATTCTTTTATTATGACGGGGATCTCGTTAAGTCCTGCTATGATGGCGGCGCGATAACGGCGCTCTCCGGCTACTATCTCATATCCGCGCCCTTTTTTTCTGACGATCAGCGGCTGTATAACACCGTGGCGGCGAATGGAATCGGCAAGCTCATTTAAAGCTTCTTCATCAAAGTTTTTTCTGGGCTGTTCTCTGTTTGGTGAAACAGCTGTGATCTTTACCGTGGTTTCTCCCGCTTCGGGGGCTTTTTCGGGCGCGGCCTTTACCGCCGGTTCCTTTTGAGAGGCTCCCGCCGTGGTTTTGGTATATTTCGTGGAAATCAGGGAATCGAGTCCCTTTCCGAGTCCTGTGTGTTTTGCCATATTATTCACCTGCCTTTTTGGATATCTTGATGACTTCTTTTGCCAGTCTGCGGTAACCCTCCGCGCCGGCGGACCGCTCGTCGTACATATTTATCGGAAGACCGTGACTCGGAGCCTCCGCAAGACGCACGTTTCTCGGGATAATACTTTTGAAAATGTACTGATTCAGCGTATTTTTTACGCTTTCCACTACCTGGAATGAGAGGTTCGTTCTCGCGTCGTACATGGTAAATACCACTCCGGCAATATGAAGATTATTGTTAAGTCTTTCACAAACTAAATCTATGGTATACATCAGCTGCGAAAGCCCTTCCAGCGCATAAAACTCGCACTGGATCGGAACTATTACCGCGTCTGCGGTCGTCATTGCGTTGAGCGTCAGCAGGCTCAGCGCGGGCGGGCAATCGATGATGATGTAGTCGTATTTGCTGATTATATTTTCGATCCGTGTGCGGAGAAGATACTCTCTCTTGTCAACGTCAATAAGCTCGATCTCAGCCCCGGCAAGATTTACGTGCGCCGGAATAAGATCCAGCCGTTTGCACGGAGTGGAAACGATGCAGTCCTGTGCCTTGCAGTTTCCGATGAGAAGCTCGTAAATGCTGTTTGAGTCGTCTTCCTTTGAAATTCCGAGACCGCTCGTCATATTTCCCTGCGGATCAATATCGATTGCAAGGACCTTTTTGCCCTCAGCGGCTATCGAAGCGGCGAGATTGATGGCGGTAGTGGTTTTTCCGACTCCGCCTTTTTGATTTGCGATCGCAAATATCTTATCCATAATAACTCCTGTTTTTATTTTCCTTACTTACCCGGAAAGTATATCACGAACAGGAAAAATAAAAAAGAGTTTCGCGCTGAAACTCTTTTTTATCTGATGGGTTTTTTGACCGGCGTGCCGGCCCTTCTGGGGTACTTGTCCGGCGTGCCGGAGCGTTTTCTTATGATGACGAACTTTCTTTCTATATCTGTATGCGGAAGGGTGGCTGTCTTGATCTCTTCAATGCGTCCCCCCATTTCTTCGACGGCTTTTTTTGCTGCGGAAATTTCCTCGTCGCAATCCCTTGATTTGTATGCAATAAAGACTCCGCCTTTTTTTACAAAAGGAAGACAGTATTCGGCCAGCACGGAAAGATCTGCGACGGCTCTTGAAACGCAGATATCAAACGACTCGCGCAGCTGCCCGTTGTGCGCGGCATCCTCGGCTCTTGCGTGTATTGCAGAAATATCTTTTTCCTGCAACGCATTAACCGCCTCGTTTAAGAAATCGACTCTCTTTGAAAGTGAATCGAGCAGGGTGACGTGCGCGCCCGGGAGCACGATTTTCAGCGGAATACCCGGAAATCCCGCGCCCGTTCCCACGTCGATTATTTTAACTCCGTTTTTTAAAAATGTTTCACGTGAAACATTTTCATTCAGAACCAGCAGACTGTCGCAAAAATGCTTTATGACAACGTCGTCAAATTCGGTGATAGCCGTAAGATTTACAGACTCGTTTTTTTCGACAAGCATCTTGTAGTAGGAGAAAAGCTTGCCCGCAGCTTCCTGCGAAATGCTTATCCCCGTGCTGTTAAGCTGTTTAATTATCTGTTCCTGATATTGCGTCATTTTGTTTGGTTTTTCATCTTTTCAAGATAAATAAGCAGGACCGAAATATCGGCAGGCGAGACTCCCGAGATGCGCGAGGCCTGCCCGACAGAAGCCGGTCTAAACGTATTCAGCTTCTGAACGGCCTCTGTTCGCAGGCTCCCGACTTGCGAATAGTCCATGTCTTCGGGAAGCTTTTTTTGTTCCATCTTTTTAAACTGCTTTACCTGTATTTCCTGTCTTTTGATATATCCTTCGTATTTTACGGATATATTGACCTGATCTCTGATTTCCTTTGACAGCTCCGGTCTTCCTTCATCGATTTCCCTTAGCATTTCATAATCAAGCTCAGGTCTTCTGATCAGTTCTTCCATGCTGATCCCGGAGAGCAGCACAGTAGAGCCTGCTTTTTCCAGGAAGTCCTGAACTTTTTTTGTGTTTCCTACGAAAACCGTTTTTACTCTGCTTATTTCTTCCTCGATCTTCCTGCGCTTTTCGCAAAAAGCAGAGTATCTTTCGTCGCTGATCAGCCCTATCTCGTGTCCGAGATCGGTCAGTCGAAGATCGGCATTGTCCTGTCTTAGGAGCAGTCTGTACTCAGCGCGGGATGTCATCATTCTGTATGGCTCTGTGTTTTCTTTTGTTACAAGATCGTCTATCAACACTCCGATATAACCCTGCGATCTGTCTATTATTACCGGTTCTTTTCCGTTAATTTTCCTTGCGGCGTTTATTCCCGCGATCAGTCCCTGGGCTGCGGCTTCTTCATATCCCGAGCTGCCGTTTGCCTGTCCCGCGCTGAAAAACCCCGAGATTTCTTTGAGCTCAAGCGAGGCCTTCAGCTGTCTGGGATCGATCAGATCGTATTCGATCGCATATGCGTTTCTTACTATATGAGCGTTTTCAAGCCCCGGAACGGTATGTATCATTTCATACTGAACGTCTTCCGGAAGCGAGCTCGACATGCCGCCTATATACATTTCGTTTGTATAGGCTCCTTCGGGCTCCAGAAACAGCTGATGTCTGTCTTTTTCCGCAAAACGCACGACTTTGTCCTCTATAGACGGACAATATCTGGGCCCCGTGCCCTCTATGACTCCGGAAAACAGCGGCGATCTGTCAAGTCCGCCCCTGATTATCTCATGCGTTTTTTCATTCGTATAGGTAAGCCAGCATGAAACCTGGGGCTTTTGTATGGATTCGGGATCGGTTTCAAAGGAAAACGGCGTAATATATTCGTCTCCCTTTTGTTCCTCCATTTTTGAGTAGTCTACGGTTCTCCCGTCAACCCTTGCGGGCGTGCCCGTTTTAAATCTCATCAGCCTGACGCCATTTTCGATGAGCGAGGCGGAAAGAAGGTTTGCGGCCTGCAGTCCGTTGGGCCCGGTATGATTTATAACGTTCCCGTACAGGCACCTTGCCTTTAAGTAGGTTCCGCTGCACAAAATCACTGCTTTGCATCTGTATTCTGCGCCTGAGGCGGTTTTTACTCCGGTGATCTTTTTGTCTTTTACGACGATTTCTGAAACCTCCGCCTGTTTTATAGACAGGCCGGGTGTATTTTCAAGCGTGCGCCTCATCTGCCGGCTGTAAGCCTGTTTGTCGGCCTGGGCGCGAAGCGAGTGAACCGCAGGGCCCTTTGAGGAATTGAGCATTTTTGACTGCAAAAAGGTTTTATCTATATTTTTCCCCATTTCGCCGCCAAGCGCGTCGATCTCTCTGACAAGATGACCTTTTGAGGTTCCTCCTATGTTCGGATTGCACGGCATGAGAGCGATACTGTCAACACTTACGGTAAACATTATCGTTTTCATTTTAAGGCGCGCGCAGGCAAGCGCCGCCTCACATCCGGCATGTCCGGCGCCTATTACGACTACGTCATATTCAAACCCTTGTTTTATCATAGCTTTATAGTTTGTTAATTATTTCACAAATATTGTTTTTGTTTTATTTTCCCATGCAAAAGCTTTCGAATATCTGATTTATCAGATCCTCGTCGGCCGTTTCTCCGGTGATCCTGCCAAGGCTGTCATAGGCGTCCATCAGATCAACTGTAAAAAGATCCTCCGGCATGTTGTTTTCTATTGCTTCCCTGACGTTCTTTAATGCGGCTGCCGCGCGCGAGAGCTCTTCTTTTTGCCTTGCTCCGGCTATTATCTGTTCCTGGGAGCTTTTTATTTTTTCGTGATAGAAGAGGTCTTTTATCTTTTCCTCAAGCAGATCTTTTCCCTCGCCTGTTTTTGCCGAGATCATTATCACGTTTTCGAAATCACCGCCGCACGGTGCGGTGCGGTTTTTGTCTATCTTGTTTATCAGCGTAATGATCGGCGCTCCTGTTTGCTTCGTAATATTTTTAATGTCGTTGTATGTTTTTTCATCCTCTGCGGTAAATTCTTCGCCGCCGTCTATGACAAAAAGGATCAGCGCCGCCATTTTTGCGGTTTCTACGGCCTTTTTGACGCCTATTTTTTCCACTTCGTCGCGCGCCTGTCTGATCCCCGCGGTATCGACGAGTCTGAGCGTAATGTCGCCGAGCCTTGCGCTTTCTTCAAGCGTATCTCTCGTAGTTCCCGGGATTTTTGTAACGATGGCTCTTTCCTGCCCAAGCAGAAGATTTAACAGCGTCGATTTTCCCGCGTTTGGTCTTCCGAGTATGGCTGTTTTTATTCCTTCCTTCAGCACTCTGCCATTTTCCGAGGTCTCGATAAGCTTTTCTATTTCAGCGGAAGCTTCCGATACTGTTTTAAGAAGTCTTTCCCTGTATCCTTCAAGCGAGATATGCTCCGGATCGTCAAGCGCGGCCTCAAGATATGCCGTTTCGTAGATCAGCTTTTGCCTTATCTTTGTGACCTTTTCTTTCAGAGCGCCTTTTAGCTGCGACACGGCCGCTTTTCTTGCAAACTCGCTGTCCGCCTTTATCAGATCCATTACGGCTTCGGCCTGGGAAAGATCTATCCTTCCGTTTAGAAAGGCTCGCTTGGTAAACTCACCGGGCTGCGCGTTTCTGGCTCCGGCATGAATAACCGCGTCAAGCACCCTTCTCATAACGTAGGGGCCGCCGTGACACTGTATTTCTGCCACGTCCTCGCCGGTGTAGCTGTGAGGGCCTTTCATAACCAGCACTATCGCCTCATCTATCACTTCTTCACCGTCAAAAACAGTGCAAAGCACGGCGCGCCGGTCCTCGAGGGCAGTATTTTTTCCGCCCTTAACCCTGACGACCTTTTCTGCTGTTTTCACCGCGTCGTCTCCGCTGATTCGGATGATCCCGATACCGGAAGAAGCAATACCGCTTGCGATCGCGTCTATCGTGTTTTTTTCCATGTCTTTCATCTTAAATAAAAGGGAGACGAATTCCGCCTCCCTTTTTCCGATCAATCTTCCTGATAATTGTAACGGCGGTTTCTGCGATTTCTGTCGTATTTCTCGTTTTTGTCGCGTTTTAATGAAATCACCACATGTCTATAAGGTTCCTCGCCTTCACTGCGCGTTACCACGTATCTGTCGCCCTGAAGCGTGCTGTGAATGACCCTTCTTTCATAGGGGTTCATCGGCTCAAGTTCTACCTCACGGCGCGTCCTTTTTACCTTCTGCGCCAGATTTTTTGCAAGATTTATGAGAGTTTCTTCTCTGCGCTCACGATAATTTTCAATATCCACCTTGACCCGGATATACTCGTCCTCGCCCTTGTTTACGACGAGACTTGTAAGATACTGAATAGAATCCAGCGTCTGTCCTCTTTTTCCGATGAGAATGCCCATATCGTCTCCGATAAGATTTACGATGAGCTCTTTTTCTATCGCGTCATAAGAGGTCTCTGTTTCGACTGAAATATTCATTGTCTTAAAGATATTTTTTAAAAACTCATCCGCTCTCGTTTCAACGGAAGTAGCTTTTTTTGCCGCGACGATGACGGCAGGACGGCTTCCGAGTCCGAATACTCCTGCGGAGCCTTTATCCTTTATTTCATACTCTATCTCTTCGCTGTTTGCGGCAAATGCCGTGCATGCGTTCGTCAGAGCGTCTTCTACGTTTTTTCCGGTAAATTCTTTGTATTCCATAATATCCTCTATTTCTGTTTGTGTCGTTCGTTGTAATCTCTTACCATGCCTGCTTTGGCGGCAAGAGAACCGGGGGCCGCGCTTCTGCTGTTGTAATAATCGGTAGAAGCTTTCATTTTTTCGTCTCTTTCCTCAAGTTCTTCTTTTGTCTTTTCGGCAGGATCGGCCGTAGGCTGGTTGATCTTTTTAAGAGCCTCTTTTTCGTTTATAAGCGGCTGGCCCTTTCTTGCGCGCTTTTTGTTTGCCTTTGCTATATTTTCCTTGATGATGTCTTCAACGGGTATCTTGCTGAAGTGTCTGTTAATAAAGAACTGCTGAATAATCATCACTACCGACTGAACTACCCAGTAAACACCGAGGAAAGCAGGCAGCGTGAAGCAGATATATACCGAAAAGAGCGGCATAAAATAAGTCATCATCTTCATGCTTCCGGCAGCGGGATTGTCTCCGCCGGCATTATTGTTTTGAGTAAGCGACGACGTCATTTTTACTGACAAAAACTGCAGTGCGCCGGAAAGAATCGGAATGAGCCATGCAAGATTTCCGAAGAGATTTGAAAAATTCGTTGCCGACCAGGGTGATGACAAAAGATCTATCGAACCGAAAAGGGTAAAGAATGATTTTACCATTTCCGGATCCTGTTTATTAAGCTCGATGATTTCGGGAACGTAAGCTCCGAAATACATGATAACGGGATAAAGGGCGAACAGTACGGGCAGCTGAATCAGCGAGGGCAGACATCCCGAAAGCATGGATGCGCCGTACTTTTCATAGATCTGCTGCTGCTCGGCCTGCATTTTTGCCATTGAAGCCTGGTCTCTGCGGTTTGCATATTTCTTTTGCAGAGCCTGTATTTCCGGCGACATAAGCGCCTGGATCTTTGATGATTTTTGCTGTCTGATAGTCAGGGGAAGAAGAAGCATCTTCGTAACGATGGTAAATACCACGATACACAAAGTGATGCTGTAAATATTCATGCTGCTAAAAAGCAGGTAAATACCCCTCATAAGAAAGCCGAACAGCGTAGCTATCCAGCCTATTATCGGCCACGTTCCCACGCCTCCGGCCTCTGTGGAAAGTGCATAGGAAAGACCCGTCGCGGCCGCTGTGGTTTCTGCTGCAGCGGTAGTCTCCGCGGATGTTGATGCAGCGGTCAATAACTTAAATTTCATAAATACCTCCGGTAATCAATCACGGAACCGGATCATAACCGCCTTTGGACCAGGGATTGCATCTTAAGATTCTCCAGACGGAGAGTGCGCCGCCTTTTAAAGCGCCGTATTTGGATATCGCTTCTATTGCGTACTGCGAGCAGGTAGGAAAATATTTGCACGCCGCCGATCTTTTGTGCGGCGAGATATGTACCTGATAAAAGCGAATAAGCTTTATTAAGACCTTTTTCATATAAAAACCTTCCCTTTCGGGAAAATCGTCAACGCGGATCGCAAATGCCAAGATGAATGCCGGCGCTTACAAGCGCCTCCAAAATTTTGTTATAATCTTTATCCTTTATCTCTCGACGGGCGACGACAACCACATCTATCCCATCCTTCCACCAATCAAGGCGGGTTCGGAAACATTCTTTCAGTTGTCTTTTGATCTTATGTCTTTCGACGCTGTTTCCGACCTTCTTACTGACAGAGATTCCTACTCTGACCTCCGGATTTTGGCCTCTTTCGAAATAATAAATGACGAGAAGCTTGTTCCCGTAAGACTTACCCTGCCGGTAAGCCCGTCCAAAATCCTCTGTTTTCTTTAATGAAACGTACTCTTTCATTGACAAATTTTGCCGGTCAAAAAAAGCTGCGTTTTTATTTCGCAGCTTAAACGGCAATTTTCTTTCTTCCTTTTGCTCTTCTGGCCGACAGAACCTTTCTGCCTGATGAAGTAGCCATTCTTGCTCTGAAACCGTGAACTTTTGCGTGCGATCTCTTTTTAGGCTGGAACGTCATTTTCATGACTGTCTTTCCTCCTTTCCGGAAAAATTAAGGCTTTTGCCATAGCTTTGTTATTATAGTTATCGCGGGGCCTTTCGTCAAGCGGTTTTTACCGTAATGAAATAATTGTTATATTTTTGTAATAATTCACATTTTCAGAGTTATGCACCGGATTTTTGTTCATATTATGCGGTTTTTATTATTTTTATCCACATTTATTCACTTGTTTTCCACTATTCGCTAAGATTCTTCACAAATTTATCCACGCGTTATTCACATATAACGCTTTTTTTGTTGATAACTTTTTTCAAAATTCATTGCCTTTTTATCATTGATAAATTATAATCATAAGGGGTTATATTGCCCTTTTTATATGTATGCTCTTTTTTAATGACTTTTTGCTTTAAGAAAAAGGGGTTTTTATGGCAGACAACGCGAAATTATTTAATGATATAAATTCCGGATGGACCGCTATTTTGCAGGCTTTGAAACAAGATCAGGATGTTCCGGCCGTTTCCTACAAGACCTGGCTTACTCCGCTTCGCCCGGATTCTTTTTCGGATAATACACTTTACGTGATCTACCCCGGCGATCGCAGAGGTATAGATTATATTGACAAAAAATATAAATTTTATCTTCAGCGCGCCATTGAATATATTACCGGTATCAACTGCAATATTATTCTGATCACCGAAAGTGATTCAAGACTTCCTCACACACAAAAGACTATGTCTTCCTTCATTACCATGAATGGAAA
Organism: Lachnospiraceae bacterium UBA3774; assembly: GCA_002369255.1. Taxonomy (GTDB): domain Bacteria; phylum Bacillota; class Clostridia; order Lachnospirales; family Lachnospiraceae; genus UBA3774. The sequence continues at coordinate 5,211 of DFFO01000056.1, read as the reverse complement.
CCGTCTCAATCCCGTTTATACCTTTGACAATTTTGTCGTCGGAAACAGTAACAAATTTGCCCAGGCAGTCTCTCTTGCCGTTGCCGAATCTCCCGGCGAGTTATACAATCCTCTTTATATCCATGGCGGCGTAGGGCTGGGAAAGACCCATCTTATGCACGCGATCGCTCTTTTTATATTACAGAACAATCCCGACGCGAGAGTTCTTTATACTACCTGCGAAGCTTTTAACAACGACCTTCTTGAAGCTATCCGCAACAAAAACAATTACACTTTCCGCGATAAGTACCGCAACGCCGATATCCTTCTTATCGACGATATTCAGTTTCTTTCGCGCGGAGGCGAATATATTCAGGAAGAAATTTTCAATACCTTCAATCATCTTTACGAATTAAAAAAACAGATCGTTTTTGCAAGCGACAGGCCTCCGAAAGAGATCGACAATATCGATACCCGTATTATTTCAAGATTTCTTCAGGGTATCACGGTAGAAATATTGCCTCCGGATCTTGAGACCAGGGTCGCCATACTGCGCAAAAAAGAAGAAATTGAAAATTATAATATCGACGCCGAAGTAATCAATTATATTGCTTCAAAAGTCAAGTCAAATATCAGAGAGCTTGAAGGCGCTTTAAAGAAAGTTATCGCTTTTTCAAAGCTGAATAATAAAGAAGTAAATCTCGAACTTGCTCAGGAAACCTTAAAAGACCATCTTTCAATGTACAATGAGCAGGAAATCACCTCTCTTCGTATCCGGGAAGTGGTGGCAGAGCATTTCGGAATAAAGGTTTCCGACCTTGCTTCCGAAAAACGCAGCAAAGATATTGCTTTTCCGAGACATGTCGCGATGTACCTGTGCTGCGAGCTTACTACGGATTCTCTTACTTCCATTGCGAGAGTCCTCGGGAAAAAAGATCATTCTACGGTAATTCACGGAAGAAACAAAATTATCGAAGATATGAAGACCGACGAAGAGCTGAAAAATAAAATAGAAATATTAAAGAAAAAACTCTCACCCAGTTGATAATTCTGTGAATAATATGTCAGCTGCCGGTGATAACCCAAGTGGATAAATTTGTGGATTTATTGTTGATTAAAAAGGCTGTTAAAAACTCACGTTTTACAAACATTTATAAACATTTTTTTAAACAGGTTTTTCTTTTTGGAAAGTATTTACCATAAACGTTTTTAACTGTTTTCAGCTTTTTTCACAATACTACTGATAATACTTCTTTTAATATTATATAAAAAGAAAGGAATATTTATTATGAAAGTGATTTTTAATAAAACTGATCTTATTGACGCAACCAATATAGTTTTAAAAGCAGTTTCTTCAAAAACTACCATGCCTATTCTCACCTGCATTCTTATAGAAGCTGCAAATGAAGAAATCAAAATGACCGGAAATGATCTCGAGCTTGCCATAGAAACAAAAGTTTCCGGCATTATTTCCGAGGAAGGAAGCATTGCCGTTGACGCAAAGCTTTTTTCTGACATCATAAGAAAGCTTCCGGAGGGAAATATCACTATTGCCCAGGTCGGCGAGGTGATCAATATCTCCTGCGAAAAATCAAATTTCAATATACAGGGAAAAAATGCAGAAGACTTCACAAGATTTCCCTCTATCGAAACAAATGAATATATCTGTATTTCTGAGTTTACGTTAAAAGACGTAGTAAGACAGACTATTTTTTCGGTAGCCCAAAATGACAACAACAAGCTCATGACGGGAGAGCTTTTTGAAATCGAAGGAGACAATCTTAAAGTAGTATCTCTTGACGGACACAGAATATCCATCAGAAATATCAAACTCAGGGAAAATTATAAACAAAAGAAAGTTATTATTCCCGGAAAAACCCTTCTTGAGATAAGCAGAATCATCCCCGGAGATTCGGAAAAGGACGTCTATATTTTCTTCAGCGACAATTATGTTGTTTTTGAATTCGGAAATACCGTAGTTCTTTCAAGACTTATCGAGGGCGAATACTTCAAGATAGATAAGATGCTTTCAAGTGACTATGAAGTAAAAATGACGGTCAATAAAAAGGATTTTCTTGAATCGATCGACCGTTCGCTTTTGCTTGTCAGAGAATCGGACAAAAAACCTATCGTCATGAATATTTCGGACGAAAAACTTGACGTTTCTATGAATACCGTTATAGGTACCCTGAAAGAAGAAATCGAGATCAAAAAAGAAGGAAAAGACCTTAAAATAGGCTTTAATCCGAGATTTTTATCTGACGCGCTTCGCGCCATAGATGATGAAGAAGTCGATATATATATGGTAAATGCAAAATCTCCGTGCTTTATCAGGGATAATGATAATTCCTATATTTACTTTATTTTGCCTATAAGCTTTATTGCCTGATTTTTATGAAAGAATTTAAGATAAAAGACGAATATATAAAATTGGGACAATTGCTTAAAGCTGTGGGAATAGCAGATACGGGGCTTGATGCAAAAGATATGATATTGTCGGGAGAGATTTTTGTAAACGGAAACCCTGAACAGCGCAGAGGAAGAAAGCTTTATCCCGGAGATAAAGTACAGGCTTACTCGGAGGAAATAAGCATTGTATGATTATCCGGTCGTTGAAGCTTTCAAATTACAGAAATTACGGCGATGAATGGTTTGAATTTCTTCCGGGTACAAATGTTCTTTACGGTGACAATGCTCAAGGAAAGACAAACGTTATCGAAGCTGTTTTTTTCTGCGCCGCGGGAAAATCCTACAAAAGCGCAAAGGATAAAGAAATAATAAGCTTTGAAAACGAAGAATCACATATAGAGCTTGTTTGTGAAAAAGAAAAAACCACCCGCAGCATAGATATTCATTTAAGAAAGAGCGGAAAAAAAAGTATTGCCGTAGATAAAATACCGATAAGAAAGGCTGTGGATCTGTTCGGCATAGTTCATGCAGTGATCTTTTCCCCGGAGGACCTTTCGATCATCAAAGGAGCTCCGGCGCAGAGAAGAAACTTTATGGACGTTGAGCTTTGCCAGCTTGACAGCGTTTATACTTACAATCTTATCAATTACAATAAAGTGCTGCTTCAGAAAAACAGTCTTTTAAAGCAGCTTGAAGACAATCCTTTATTGGGAGATACCCTGCCGGAGTGGAATAAAAAGCTTGTGGAATTCGGTCGGGTTATTATTGAAAAACGAAAAGTTTTTACGGATGAATTAAACGAAAACGTTTCTTTTATTCATAAAGGAATAACCGGGGGAAACGAAAATCTGAAAATTTCCTATACCCCCAGTGTTTCCGCAGAAGATTTTGAAAAAACCGTTTTGTCAATGCAGGCACGGGAAAAAGCAGCAAAGATGTCTTTATACGGGCCTCATAGAGATGATTTGTGTTTTACCGTAAATGGAAGCAATCTAAGAAGCTACGGTTCTCAGGGTCAACAGCGCAGCGCAGTTTTGTCGCTGAAGCTCGCCGAGATAGATTTTATCAAAAAAAAGACCGGAGATACACCGATACTGCTTCTTGACGACGTGCTTTCGGAGCTTGACAGCAGCAGGCAGAAAAAACTTCTGGCGGGTATAGCGGGTATTCAGACGATCATTACCTGCACCGGGCTTGAGGAGCTGCTTGACAACAAGTTTAAGATCGACAAAACGTTTTTTATAAACAAAGGTCACGTATTGGAAGTTAAAATATAAAGAAAACGGAGAAAAGAATGAGCAACGAAAATCTTGGCGCTGTAGAAAACGATTACGGTGCCGACCAAATCCAGATTCTTGAAGGACTTGAGGCAGTAAGAAAACGTCCCGGAATGTATATCGGAACGACGTCTCTTCGCGGGCTTCATCATCTTGTTTACGAAATCGTGGACAATTCCGTAGATGAAGCGCTCGCGGGGCACTGCAGCGAGATTGAAGTTACGTTGAATAAAAACGGTTCCGTTACCGTTGAAGACAATGGCCGCGGAATACCTATCGGAATTCATGCAAAAGCCGGTATTCCTGCCGTAGAGGTAGTATTTACGGTATTGCATGCGGGCGGTAAATTCGGCGGCGGCGGATATAAAGTTTCCGGCGGACTTCACGGAGTCGGAGCGTCTGTAGTAAACGCGCTTTCAAACTGGCTCGAAGTCGAGATATTCAACGACGGCAACGTATATATGCAGCGTTATGAAAGAGGAAAGGTAGTTTCAAAGCTTTCCGTAGTCCGTCCGTGCAGGAAAAACAAGACCGGTACAAAGGTCACCTTTCTTCCCGACGATACCATTTTTGAGGAGACGACGTTTGATTATGACACTTTAAAACAGCGTCTGCGTGAAACAGCGTTTTTGACAAAGGCTTTAAAAATAACCTTAAAAGATGAGAGAGTAAAGGACGGAAAGGAAAACGTTTTCCACTACGAAGGCGGTATAAAGGAATTTGTCACGTACCTCAACAAGAGCAAAACCGCGCTTTATGAAAAGGTTATTTACTGTGAGGGTCAAAAAGACAAAGTCTATGTGGAAGTCGCCTTCCAGCACAATGATTCCTACAATGAGAGCGTATTTAGCTTTGTTAATAACATCATCACCCCTGAGGGAGGCATGCACCTTACAGGCTTTAGAAACGCTCTTACAAACACCTTTAATAAGTATGCCAGGGCAAACAAGCTTCTTAAAGACAACGAAGATAATCTTATCGGAGACGATCTTCGAGAGGGTCTTACCGCCATTATCAGCGTAAAGATCGAGGATCCTCAGTTTGAAGGTCAGACAAAGCAAAAGCTCGGAAACAGCGAAGCGAGAGGCGCAGTTGACGGAGTAGTATCCGAACAGCTTACTTATTTCCTCGAACAAAATCCCGCTATTGCAAAGCTTATCGTTGAAAAGGCGGTGCTTGCCCAGCGCGCTCGCGCGGCGGCTCGAAAAGCGAGAGATCTTACAAGAAGAAAGACGGCTCTCGAATCATTCAAGCTTCCCGGAAAGCTGGCCGACTGCTCGGACAAAAACCCCGAAAACTGCGAGATATTCATAGTCGAGGGTGACTCCGCGGGAGGCTCCGCGAAAGAAGCGCGTACCCGTACCACGCAGGCGATCCTTCCGCTCAGAGGAAAGATTTTGAATGTTGAAAAGGCAAGAGAGGACAGGATTTACGGAAACGCCGAGATCAAAACGATGATAACGGCGTTCGGAACCGGTATCCATAAGGACTTTGATATATCCAAGCTCCGCTACAACAAGATTATTATCATGACCGATGCCGACGT
>DFFO01000097.1 GCA_002369255.1 Lachnospiraceae bacterium UBA3774 | reverse complement strand
GAGAGGCTGAATTTGATATCATGTTCGGAAAGGGCGTCTCGAGGGAAGGAGATCTTATCGATCTTGCCGTCAAGGAAAATCTCATCGTAAAGAGCGGCTCCTGGTTCTCATACAAGGGAGAACGTATCGGCCAGGGACGAGATAATGCAAAAAAATATCTTGCAGACAATCCTGCCGTTGCAGACGAGATCGATCATGAGCTGCGTATCAGATACGGTCTTATACAAGATAATGTAGAAAGCTGAATCTTAAAACACAAAAAACAGTATTCAGATACTTGACATCATAAGGTCATAAAGGTTAAAATAAATCGGTTGTGTTTTACCGCAACCGGTTTATTTTTAAACCAAGCACTTTAAAAACTTAATAAAAGGAGGTACTTTTGTGACAAGCGGATCTATAATAATTACTATTGTAGTTGCCGTTGCCGCATTAGCAGCCGGATCCCTTTTTACTTGGTTATATCGTAAATCTGTTTATGAAAAGAAAATTGGATCAGCGAAAGAAAAATCAAGAGAAATACTTGACGAGGCTATAAAAACAGCCGAATCAAAAAAGAGGGAAGCGCTTCTGGAAGCTAAAGAAGAGGCACTGAAGCAGAAGAACGAATGGGAAAAAGAAAACAAAGAACGTCGTTCGGAAATTCAGCGCATGGAACACAGACTCCAGAACAAGGAAGAAAATCTTGACAAAAAGATCGAGGCCATGGAAAAGCGCGAAGCCGGTTTTGCGGCAAAGGAAGAAAATCTGAAGCAAAAGCGCAGCGAGCTTGAGCAGATGATAGATGGCGAGAAACAGATGCTTGAAAAGATTTCCGGTTTTACCACGGAAGAAGCCAAGACATACCTTCTCAGCCTTCTTGAAGAAGATGTTAAGCACGACAAAGCAAAAATGATCAAGGAGTACGATGCGGCGGCAAAGGCCGAAGCCGACAAAAAGGCAAAAGACTATGTCGTTACTGCCATCCAGAAATGCGCAGCCGATCACGTTGCCGAGACTACCATATCAGTAGTCCCTCTTCCGAATGACGAGATGAAGGGAAGGATCATCGGAAGAGAAGGCAGAAACATCAGAGCCCTTGAAACTCTTACCGGCGTCGAGCTCATTATCGATGATACCCCCGAAGCTGTCATCCTTTCAGGCTTTGATCCTATGAGGAGAGAGGTCGCAAGGATCGCTCTTGAGCGTCTGATAGTTGACGGAAGGATTCATCCTGCCAGGATCGAAGAGATGGTCGAAAAGGCTCAAAAGGAAGTCGAGAACATGATAAAAGAGGAAGGCGAAAACGCCGTACTCGAAGCAGGTGTTCACGGTCTGAATCCGGAGCTTGTAAGACTGCTCGGAAAGATGCGCTTCCGTACCAGCTACGGTCAGAATGCTTTAAAACACAGCATAGAAGTTGCTCAGCTTTGCGGATTGCTTGCCGGTGAACTCGGACTTGACGTACGCATGGCAAGACGCGCGGGACTTCTTCATGATATCGGAAAAAGCCTTGATCACGAAATAGAAGGTTCTCACGTACAGATAGGCGCTGATCTGTGCCGTAAGTACAAAGAACCCGCGATCGTTATAAACGCCGTTGAGTCACATCACGGAGACGTTGAGCCTACCAGCCTTATTGCCTGCCTGGTTCAGGCGGCGGATACTATATCCGCTGCAAGACCCGGAGCCAGGAGAGAAACGCTTGAGGCATATACAAACAGACTCAAACAGCTTGAAGAGATTACCAATTCCTTTAAGGGTGTGGACAAGTCCTTCGCGGTTCAGGCCGGAAGAGAAGTCCGCATAATGGTTGTTCCCGAGCAGGTCTCTGATGACGACATGGTTATTATGGCAAGAGATATCGCAAAACGTATTGAAGATGAACTGGTTTATCCCGGACAGATAAAGGTCAACGTTATCAGGGAATCCAGAGCTTCAGATGTTGCAAAATGATTTAACCGTAAAGGGCTATCGAAAGATAGCCCTTTTTTTTGTCTGATTTTAGTAAAATATAATAACTAATCGTCATGTCACACATTTCTACTTGTAATACATCAATAAATGTTGTATTATACTTGATAATTACCAAGTACAATGGTAAAATTCAATCTTAAATCGGAGAAAAAATGGGTTTGGTATGTCTTGATATGGAGGGAGTATTGACTCCTGAAATCTGGTTTGAAACTGCGAAATTATTTGGTATTCCGGAGCTTGAGATCACTACAAAAGACGAGCCTGACTATGACAGGCTTATGAAGCGCAGAATTTCCATTCTCAAAGACAATAATATCGGAATTGATAAGATCGCCGATGTTATTTCCGAGATAGAACCGCTTGAAGGCGCAAAAGATTTTCTTGACAGCTTAAGGCGTTTTACTCAGGTGATTATTGTAAGCGATACGTTTTATCAGTTTGCGATGCCTCTGATGGAAAAACTCGGGTTTCCTGCGCTTTTTGCCAATTCGCTCGAGATTACAGACGGAATGATTACGGGATACTCTCTTCGGACAAATCCCTCAAAGGTCAATACCGTACGAGCGCTCAAATCGATAGGCTTTAAGGTCATTTCATCCGGTGACAGCTATAATGATATCGGAATGATAAAAGAAAGCGATAGCGGCTTTTTGTTCCGTACAAACGAAAAAATCAGATCGGAATATCCTGAGATACCTGCTTTTTATGAATACGAAGATCTGTTTGAGGCGATTAAACGATCACTCTAAAAAAGGAAGAATTGTTTCAAATAATATCGGAAGGAGAAGAATATGCCTACTACCTTATCAAGCAAGGCGTTAGCCGTAAAATCATCATCTACGCTTGAGATTTCCGCAAAGGCCAAGGCACTCAAATCAAAAGGAATCGACGTAGTTACTTTCGGCGCCGGCGAACCTGACTTTCCTACGCCGGAGAATATCTGCAACGCGGCCATTAAAGCCATAAAAGAGGGCAAAACAAAATATACTGCTGCATCCGGAATCCCCGAGCTGAAAAAAGCCGTCTCGGACAAGTTTAAAGAGTTTAATCATGTTGATTACTCTCCGGAACAGATAGTTATCAGCAACGGTGGAAAGCAGACTCTTCATAATATTTTTACCGCTATTATAAACGCGGGCGACGAGGTAATCGTACCTGTTCCTTACTGGCTTACATATCCGGAAATGATCAGGCTTGTAGATGGTGTGCCGATTTTCCTGAATTGCACAAAGGAAAACAATTTCAAGCTCACGGCCCGGGATCTTCAATCAGCTGTGACGCCCAGGACAAAAGCGCTCGTTTTAAACAATCCCCAGAATCCCACGGGTGCGCTTTATACAAAAGGCGAGCTTGAGGCGATCGGAAAGATAGCCGTTGAGAATGATTTTTATATTATCTCGGACGAAATATATGAGATATTAAATTATTCCGGAAAGCCCTATACCAGCATGGCGTCGCTTTCCCCCGAAATATACGAAAAAACTATTACGACGTCCGGAGTATCAAAGAGTTATTCCATGACAGGATGGCGTATCGGATACAGCGCGAGCTCAGCAAAAATAGCAAAGATTATCGGCAGCATACAGAGCCATCAGAGCTCGAACCCTTCGTCCATTTCCCAATATGCCGCCCTTGAAGCTCTTACAGGGCCTCAGGATACCGTAAAATACATGGCAAAGGTCTTCGAGAGTCGTCGTGATCTTATTTACGGCAGAGTAAGCGAGATGCGTTTTGTCAGTGCCCTAAAGCCTCAGGGAGCCTTTTATCTGTTTGTGGA
>DFFO01000021.1 GCA_002369255.1 Lachnospiraceae bacterium UBA3774 | reverse complement strand
TAGCTCAGTTGGGAGAGCACCTGCCTTGCAAGCAGGGGGTCAGGGGTTCGAATCCCCTCATCTCCACTTCCGGCGACATAGCCAAGTGGTAAGGCGTGGGTCTGCAACACCCTGATGCGCCGGTTCAAATCCGGCTGTCGCCTCTTACAAAGTCTCTGAGATCAGAGGCTTATTTTTTTGCCTGCAACCGGAAGGCGGACTTTACGGCATTTTTTAAAATCGCGCCATCTGCGGGCAGGTTAAAAAAATCAAAAGAATGTTTTTATATGATATAAATTTTCATCAGTTTATTGTATAATTATCGGGCACGTAAAGGAGGATTATACATGGCAAAAACATTTTTTACCTCAGAATCGGTAACAGAAGGACATCCCGACAAAATGTGCGATCAGATATCTGACGCCATTCTCGATGAAATGATAAGACAGGATCCTATGGCAAGGGTCGCCTGCGAGACCATCACCAATACAGGCTTTGTAGTAGTTATGGGAGAGGTCACGGCAGAGGCTTACGTGGATATTCAAAAAGTCGTAAGAGATACCGTGCTTGAGATAGGCTACGATAAATCGGACTACGGATTTGACGGAAACACCTGCGGTGTGTTTGTCGCGCTTGACGAGCAGTCTGCCGATATCGCGATGGGAGTTGACAGGGCTCTCGAAGCAAAGGCCGGAGACTTTGAAGACATAGACTCCATCGGAGCCGGCGATCAGGGAATGATGTTCGGATACGCGACGGACGAGACGCCCGAGCTGATGCCTTTTCCCATATCCATGGCGCACAAGCTCGCCCGCAGGCTTACAGAGGTTCGTAAGGACGGGACTCTTTCGTATCTGAGGCCTGACGGCAAAACGCAGATCACTGCCGTTTATGAGGACGGCAAGGTCGTCGGCATAGACGCGATAGTGGTATCGACGCAGCATGATCCGGACGCAACGCAGGAGCAGATCCATAAAGACATCAAAAAATACGTAATTGACGCCGTTGTTCCGGCTGATATGATTTCCGAAAAGACGAAGATTTTTATCAATCCCACGGGGAGATTTGTTATCGGAGGACCTGCGGGAGACTCGGGGCTTACCGGCAGAAAAATCATTGTCGACACCTACGGCGGAAATGCAAGACACGGCGGCGGAGCTTTTTCCGGAAAGGACCCGACAAAGGTCGACCGTTCTGCTGCATATGCGGCAAGATACGTTGCAAAAAACATCGTTGCCGCAGGACTGGCGAACAAATGTGAAATACAGTTGTCCTATGCCATCGGCGTAGCAAGACCGACATCTGTTCATATCGACACCTTCGGGACCGGAAAGCTGTCTGAGGAAGAACTGATAAAAATAGTAAATGAAAACTTTGACCTCAGGCCGGCCGGGATCATAAAAATGCTGGATCTTCGCAGACCGATATACAAAAAAACCGCCGCATACGGACATTTCGGAAGAGAAGATGAGGATTTTACCTGGGAAAACACAGACAAAGCAAAGGAGCTTAAAAAATACTTATGAAGATTCTGGTAACGGGCGGAGCAGGCTATATCGGAAGTCACACTGTTGTAGAATTGCTGAACGAAGGATACGAAACGGTCGTTATTGACAACCTTTGCAATTCAAACAAAAAATCATTGGAAAGAATAGAACAGATCACGGGAAAGAAGCCCGTTTTCTATGAAAACGACGTCCGTGACGAGGCAGCGCTTGAAGAGATTTTTTCAAAAGAAGATATCGGCGCGGTCATTCATTTCGCGGGTCTTAAAGCTGTCGGCGAATCGGTGGCAAAGCCTCTTGAATACTACAGAAACAATCTCGAAAGCACGCTCGCCTTATGCGAGGTAATGCGGCGGCATGGCTGCAAAAACTTCATTTTCAGCTCTTCCGCCACGGTTTACGGCGATCCGCAGAGCGTTCCGATAGACGAGAGCTTCCCCCTTCATACCACCAATCCCTACGGAAGCACGAAGCTCATGATAGAGGATATGCTCAGAGATATCGGAGCAGCCGACAAAGAATGGAAGATAATACTTCTCAGGTATTTCAATCCGGTAGGAGCGCATGAAAGCGGCCTGATCGGAGAGGATCCCAAGGGAATACCGAACAATCTCACGCCGTATATCACGCAGGTCGCTATCGGAAAACTGAAAGAACTCAGTGTTTTCGGCGACGATTATGATACGCCTGACGGAACGGGCGTGAGAGATTATATTCACGTAGTCGATCTTGCAAAAGGTCATGTCGCGGCGCTTAGAAGAATTGCCGAAATGGAGGGCGGCTGCGAGGTTTACAATCTCGGAACCGGAGAAGGCTACAGCGTTTTACAGGTGCTTAGGGCGTTTGAAAAGGCAGTCGGGGCTCCGATCCCTTATCGCATAGCGCCTCGCCGCCCCGGTGATATCGCGCAGTGTTACGCGGCGACGGAAAAAGCCGAAAAGTATCTTCACTGGAAAGCCGAAAAAGGCATTGAAGATATGAGCAAAGACGCGTGGAACTGGCAGAAGAAAAATCCCCGCGGATATGAATAAACAGTATTTTCTTGAATAATTACCGAATGCGTTGTAAAATAAAAAAGTCTGTAAAAAGACGTTATTAAATGAGGAAAGGTTTTGCATTATGAGTCAGGAAAAGGTCAACGCCTACAAAGAAAGCAAGGCGAACAGAAAAGCCGAAATAGAAAAAGCGAAGAGGAAAAACAAAAGAGGAAAAGCGATCGGTGCGTTGTTCACCGTTGTAATTCCCGTTGTGATTGCAGGTCTTCTCGTATGGACCGGCATTACTATTTTCAACAACTACAAGGCCGCACAGCCTGATTATACAAAAAATGAAAAAGTGATCTATCAGTATGTCACTGAATCTGCCGATATCAGCGATCTTGTTTCCGGAGACGGCACAGTTATCATCAATGATGACGGACAGGATACGACGGGAGAGGCGCAAGCCGAATCAGGCTCCGAATCCGAAGCTGATACAAGCGAGGCGTCATCCGAACAGGAAAGCTCCGAAAGCTCTGCGGCTGCGGCTGACACGACAGAATAAGATTTTTTGAAAGGCATCTAAATGTATCAATTTGATTTTGATCAGCCGAAGTGGGTGCATTTTATCGGCATCGGCGGTATAAGTATGAGCGGTCTTGCGGAGCTCCTTCTGTCGAAGGGTTTTAAAGTGACCGGTTCAGATTCATTTGATACGCGTATGGTCAGAAAGCTGAAGAGTGACGGAATCGACGTTGCCTTCGGTCAGAGAGCGGAAAATATAAAACAGGGAATGGACGTGGTCATCTATACCGCCGCGATCCACCCCGACAATCCCGAATATGCCGAGGCGAAGAGCCGCGGCATTCCTATGCTAAACCGGGCTGAATTCCTCGGCCAGGTAATGAAGCAATACAGCGTATCCATAAATATTTCAGGAACTCACGGAAAAACGACTACCACGTCCATGGTGGCACAGCTGCTTTTGGACGCGGGCAAAGACCCTACCGTTTTTGTCGGCGGGATGCTGGACAGCATCGGCGGCAACTTCCGCATCGGTCAGTCCGAAAATTTTGTCGCGGAGGCCTGTGAATATACAAACAGCTTCCTGTCATCATATCCCACTACGGCGGTAATCCTGAACGTCAGGGCCGAGCATCTTGACTTTTTCAAGGATCTTGACGACATTATGGAATCCTTCCGAAGATTTGCGGGGCTCGTTCCAAAAGAAGGGCTCGTTGTTATCGACAGCGGGATAGAAAATTATCACAAGATCATCGACGGTCTTGAATGCCGCATAAAAACAGTCGGTTTTGATCCGGAAGATGATTACTATGCGGACGAAATATCTTTTGACGATTCGGCAAAGGCTTCTTTTACGCTTCATGAAAAAGGCGGCGAAACAGTCAGGTTATCTCTGAACGTTCCCGGGGAGCATAATATAAACAATGCGATGGCGGCGGTAGCCGCGGCCAGAGACGCGGGCGTCTCCATGGAAAGCATAAAGAAAACTCTCGCAGTTTTCGGAGGCGCGCACAGACGCTTTGAAATAAAGGGAAAGCTCGGCGGCGTTACAATAATAGACGATTATGCGCATCACCCTGATGAGATAGCGGCTACCTTAAAGGCAGCCAGGAAATACAAAGACGCAAGGGTTTTGTGCGTATTTCAGCCCCATACGTATACGCGTGTAAAGACGCTGCTTAACGAATTTGTGGACGCGCTTTCCCTTGCCGACGTGGTTGTAATGGCCGACGTTTATTCCGACAGAGAGGCAGACAATTACGGCGTCAGTTCAAAGGATATCAGCGACAGATTGTCCGAAAGAGGAACCGAAGCGTACTATTTTAAAACATTTGATGAAATTGAAAACTTTTTTTTGGAAAAATGTATCGACGGCGACCTGTTAATAACTTTAGGGTCGAAAAACGTTTATTTAATAGGAGAGCACCTGCTCGGGAAATAGTTATTCACATTATCCACAGGGTTATCGACGAAGGTTATTCGCAGATAGCCCTTTTTGTTTGAAAAAAACAGAGTCAAAAAAGTGCTTTTTTGATAATGGTTTTGAGCAATGCAAGGAAAGTTTTCCACATTATCCACATTGTCCACAACCCTTTATCCGTGCGGCTTTGCGGCTTTTCAAACCCCTTTTTATGTGCTATAATTTGCCTCACGCGACTGATCATTTTTTAAGCCGCGGGGAGGCAATAAAGTTGGTAGTAGTTAATCGCATGCGCTGGGGACAGACTATCGTTCCCAATGCATTTATTGATAAATATCTGGTTAAGGCGGGCGGCGAATATGTAAAGGTTTACCTCATGCTCCTTCGCATGATGGATGAGCCCGTATCCGTAGCAGGACTTGCAGACGCGCTTGAGTTCACCGAAAAGGACGTTATCAGGGCGCTTTCATATTGGGAAAAAGCAGGTCTTTTGTCCCTTGACTTTGAGGGCGGCGAGCTTACGCAGCTCGTGATGATGGATCTTCCCGAGGAAAAGGATGGTGCGGCGGACGGCGGAACGACGCTTACTCTTGCGGCTGCCCCTGCAAAGGAAGCCGCTCCCGCAAAGGAGTCCGCTCCCGAAAAGGCCAAAAAAGAAAAAACAAAAAGCGCGGAAAAGCTTCTTGACGTGGACGGAGATTTCAAGCAGCTGATTTTCGTTATAGAACAGTATCTCGAAAAGACGCTGACAAAGGCCGAAACCGAGCATTTTATCTGGATGAGGACGAAGGGTGGTCTTTGCATTGACGTCATAGAATATCTCGTCGAATATTGCGTTTCCATGGGAAAAACAAACGTCCGTTATATCCGTGCTGTTGCGGAGGACTGGTCAAAGAAGGGCATAGCCGACGTCAAACAGGCAAAAGAAGAGGTGAAGAGCTTTTCCGAAAAGACAAAGGACAAGGGAAAGACAAAAAACAAGTTCCACAATTTTGAACAAAGAGACGATGATATTAACGAGCTGATGTACGAGGAGCTTCGCGATGCAAAGTAGCAACAGCCTGCACAGTCAGATACTTGCCATTTATGAAGACAGACGGCGCCGGCAGCAGGACGCTCTATTAGAGCGCATGGAAGAAATATATGCGAAATGTCCCGCTTACAAAGAGCTCGAAGACGCCATAAAAGACACCTTTGCGGACAGGAGCATTGCGCTGATACACGGTGATGAGACCAAGGCGCAGCTTCTAAAGCGGCGTGAAGACGACCTCATCGAGCAAAAGCAACTGGTCCTCTCATTCGGGGGATTCCCGGAATGCTACGACAAGCTGCGCTATGATTGTGAACTATGCAAGGATACCGGCTTTGTCAACGGAAAAAGGTGCAGCTGCTACAGACAGCTTATGACCAGGCTGCTATACGAAACGTCCGAGATAAAGGAGCTTCTCGAAAAGGAAAACTTCGACACGTTTTCTTTTGAATACTTTGACAAGGAAACGATTGATCCGAATACCGGGAAAAGCGCGTATGAGATCATGAAATACAACTACGATATCGCAAAGGAGTTTGTGACGCCGTTTGTTCCCGGAAAAAGCAATCTCCTTTTTATCGGAGCGGCCGGCACCGGAAAGACTTTTCTTTCAAACTGCATAGCAAGAGAGGTGATTGCTGCTGGACACAGCGTGGTATATCTTTCCGCAGCGACGCTTTTTGACCGGCTCGCGCAGATGACTTTCGGAAAAAGCGGTGAGTCGGAGGAAAAGGCCGTGATCATGGATTGTGATCTGCTCATCATCGATGATCTGGGAACGGAATTTAACAATTCATTCGTTTCTTCGCAGCTTTTTTACTGTATAAATGAACGAAAACTGAAAAACAGATCCACTATTATTTCAACGAATCTCGATCTTGAAAAATTGAAGGAAAACTATTCCGAAAGGGTTTCCTCAAGATTTATAGAAAATTATCGGATATGCAGATTTTTTAACACTGATATCCGCAGAAAAAAGCGCAGAGAAGGCGCGGGCAGGAAAGAATAACATTACGGAGGAAGGGAAATGTCAATCAGCAAACAACCAAAGGATGAAACTTACGCAAATACCATTCCTTACGGGTCGCTTGGCATCATTGCCATGCCGGGCTGTGAGGAGCTTGCGGAAAAGGTGGACGCATACATCGCCATGTGGCGTTCAAACAGAGTAAACGGAATCGACGGCTATCACAAGGACTCATATATCGTTGATGCTGCCTGCCCAAGATTTGGCTCGGGAGAAGCAAAAGGCATGCTCTGCCAGTCGGTAAGAGGCGACGATTTGTTTATAATGGCTGACGTAACAAACTACAGCGTTACTTACGATATGTACGGCAAAGAGGTTCCGCTCTCGCCGGACGAGCATTTCCAGAATATCAAGAGAATCATCGCCGCAGTAAACGGCAAAGCAAAAAGGATCACAGTCATCATGCCGTTCCTTTATGAGAGTCGTCAGCACCGCCGCACCTCGAGAGAATCGCTTGACTGTGCCATCGCGCTTCAGGAACTCGTAAATATCGGCGTTTCGGCGATAGTTACCATGGACGCTCATGACCCCAGAGTTCAAAATGCTATTCCATACAGCACCTTCGAGTCGGTAAACCCGGTTTATCAAAATATCAAAGCGCTCCTCAAAAATGAAAGAGATCTGACTCTCGACTCTGAGCACCTTATGATCATCAGTCCCGACGAGGGCGCAATGGGCAGAGCCATAGAATATTCCACGGCGCTTGGCGTAAACATGGGAATGTTTTACAAGAGAAGAGATTTTACAAAGATCGTCGGCGGCAAAAACCCCATCGTCGCCCACGAATACCTCGGAGAGTCGGTTGAAGGCAAGGACGTTATCATCATAGATGATATGATCGCTTCGGGCGACAGCCTCTTAGACGTAGCAAGACAGTTAAAAGCCCGTAAAGCGCGCAAGATATTCGCCTTTGCCACGTTCGGACTTTTCACCAAGGGTATGGAAACCTTTGACAAGGCCGTTGAGGAAGGGCTTATCAACAGAATATATACCTCAAATTGTATTTATCAAAATCCCGAAACGAAGTCGCGCAAGTATTACAGAAGCGTTGACGTAAGCAAATATCTCGCCCTGCTGATCGACACTATGAATCACGACACCTCCATCGAAAGCCTTATTTGGCCGTACGACAAGATCAAGGATCGCGTCACAAAATATAAAGCTATGCGCGAAGTGGAGAAGAAAAGCGAAGAATAAAATAAAACAAAATTGACAAGACTTCGTTTGCCGGAACATTGTTTTTGCGGAAAAGCGAAGGAAAAACAATTTTAACAGACCCTGCTTACAAAAATCTGCAAGCAGGGTCTTTGTTAGTTGGCAAATGTTATTTCTTGCCGAAGCGTGTAACGCTTGTTGAGCCTTTTGTTGTTTTTTGCCAGTCAGACAGAAAAAACAGCCACTGGTGTTCTGTCTGTTGCCACATTTTACCAGTTAGACAGAATAATCAGCTACCGAGTTTCTGTCCATTGTGCGGTTTTGCTTATTTAGACAGAATATTTCTCCATGTAGTTTCTGTCAATTGGAACAGTTTGCCTATTTAGACAGAAAAAAATGCCTTTGGATTTCTGTCTGCTGCCACATTTTACCGGTTTAGACAGAATAATCAGCTACCGAGTTTCTGTCCATTGAACGGTTTTGCTTATTTAGACAGAATATTTCCCCGTGTGGTTTCTGTCAATTGGAACAGTTTGCCCGTTTAGACAGAAAAAAATGCCTTTGGATTTCTGTCTGCTGCCACATTTTACCAGTTAGACAGAAAAAACAGCCACCGGGGTTCTGTCTGTTTTGTGGTTTTGCTTATTTAGACAGAATATTTCCCTGTGTGGTTTCTGTCAATTGGAACAGTTTGCCCGTTTAGACAGAAAAAAATGCCTTTGGATTTCTGTCTGCCGCCACATTTTACCAGTTAGACAGAATAATCAGCCATCGAGTTTCTGTCAATTGGAACAGTTTGCCTATTTAGACATAAAAAACAGCCGCCGGGGTTCTGTCTGTTGTGCGGTTTTGCCTAATTAGACAGAAAACAACTCCCTGCGACAGCTGTTTTTAAATATAAGAGCTATTATCTTTAATTAATCGTCCTCTTCTTTTTGCGCGTGATAAACCTGACGCTTCATTGCCATTTCATCACTGGCAAGATACTCGTCATAGGTGGTGATCTTGTCGATCAGCTTGCCGTTTATCAGCTCCATAATGCGGTTTGCCGTGGTCTGAACTATCTGATGGTCGCGACTTGCGAAGATGATGACGCCGGGGAACTTGATCATACCGTTATTAAGCGCGGTGATCGATTCCATATCAAGGTGGTTCGTAGGCTCGTCAAACATCAAAACATTTGAGCCGGAGATCATCATTTTTGAAAACATACAACGCACGCGCTCGCCGCCGGAGAGCACGGGGAGATGTTTCATTCCATCGTCGCCGGCAAAGAGCATTCTTCCGAGGAAGCCTCTGACATAAGTGACGTCTTTTATTTCGGAATAACCGGTCAGCCACTCGGTAATGGTATAATCGCCTTTAAATTCATCGGAGCTGTCCTTCGGGAAATAAGACTGAGACGTGGTCACGCCCCATTTAAAGCTGCCTTCGTCGGGCTCCAATTCACCGGCGAGAATGCGGAAAAGAGTGGTTTTTGCCAACTCGTCGGAGCCTACCAGCGCGACCTTGTCTTCTCTTCCGAGAACAAAGGAGATGTGATCTAACACGGTTACACCGTCTATGGTCTTTGTAAGATCATGAACCTCAAGAACCTCATTTCCGATACTTCTTTCGGGACGAAAATCAATATACGGATATTTACGGCTCGAGGGTCTGATCTCCTCGAGCTGGATTTTTTCCAGCGCACGCTTACGCGAGGTAGCCTGTTTTGATTTTGAAGCGTTTGCCGAGAAACGCTGTATAAATTCCTGCAGCTCTTTGATCTTTTCTTCTTTTTTCTTGTTTTCTTCCTTCATCTGCCGGATCATGAGCTGAGAGGATTCGTACCAGAAATCATAGTTTCCGGCATAAAGCTGTATTTTGCCGTAGTCTATATCCGCGATCTGCGTACAGACTTTATTCAGGAAATATCTGTCATGAGAAACGACTATTACGGTATTGTCAAAATTGATCAAAAATTCCTCAAGCCACGCGATGGCGGCAAGATCGAGATGGTTTGTGGGCTCGTCAAGCAGCAGGATGTCGGGGTTGCCGAAAAGCGCCTGAGCGAGCAGGACCTTTACCTTTTCGCTGCCGTTTAAGTCTTTCATGAGACTGTAATGAAGCTCTGTCTCGATCCCAAGGCCGTTTAGCAGAGAGGCCGCGTCAGACTCGGCTTCCCATCCGCCCATTTCCGCAAACTCCGTTTCCAGCTCGCTGGCGCGTATGCCGTCCTCGTCGGAAAAATCCGGTTTTGCGTAAAGCGCGTCCTTTTCTCTCGATATTTCCACCAGCCGGGGATTTCCGAGCATTACGGTGTTGAGAACGGTTTCTTCGTCATATTTGAAATGATCCTGCTTCAAAAAGGAAAGGCGCTCGCCGGGAGAAATGACTACTTCTCCGCTCGTGGGCTCAAGCTCCCCCGTGAGGATCCTTAAAAAAGTGGACTTTCCGGCGCCGTTTGCACCGATAAGACCGTAACAGTGTCCGGGAACGAATTTTACGTTTACGTCTTCAAAAAGCGCTTTTTTTCCAAAGCGCAAGCTGACATTTATTGCCTGGATCATAATAAAACCTTTCTGTATATATGATATCCGATTAAAAGTCTTTGGGATAAAGCCCTTCTTTTTCCATTTTTTCGATAGCTGCTACTACGGTGGCTTTGTCCTCTGCATAAGTTACGCCGTACCAGGTATCGGGAGTGGGAATTACTTTTACCGTAGCGCCCTTTTCAAGCAGCGTATTTACAACGGTGGGCACGTAGTATTCGGCCTTCATGGGGTTTTCGCGGAGCGCTCTGTCAAGAAACGCGGGAAATCCTTCCATGGCGGAATCTATGTAGCTCCTTGAAAAGCCCCACAGATTCATAGAAACGGGAGTCTTGTCAGGAAGCGTCGTCCATGTTTTTCCGTCATCTTCCGTAAAAGCCGGATGAGAATCTTTCTTTTCGATACGCGTGCGTTCGGTGATGGAAACAAGGCGGCCGTCACCGCCGGTTTCGCAGACGCCTCTTGAAACGTAACCGTTATCGGTCAGCGTATTTATCAGATAGTATCCGCTCATGCAAAAGCTGTACTTGTCGTTTTCATCAAGACCGGAAAGAAAGTCGTATTGATCTTTGAACGCCTGTTTTCCGTAGTAATCGTCCGCGTTGATGACGGCAAAAGGCCCGTTTATCAGATCTCTTGCGGCAAGCAGCGCGTGAGCGGTTCCCCAGGGTTTCTCTCTTCCCTCGGGAACGAAGTAACCCTCCGGAAGATCATCGACCGTCTGATAGGCATATTCGACCTGCATATATTTTTCTGCGCGTGCGCCGACGGTTTCTTTGAAAAGCTTTTCAATGGAAGGCTTTATGATAAAGATGACCCGCTCAAAGCCGGCCGCGTGAGCGTCATAAAGAGAAAAATCCATAATGATATGGCCCGCAGCGTCCACTGTGTCGAGCTGCTTTAAACCGCCGTAGCGCGAACCCATACCCGCCGCCATAATAACCAAACAGGGCTTGTCCATTATCTACCTCCGCAAATATACGTTTTCAGACAAAATATCCGTTAAAAAGCCGCAGACAATCGTACCATAAAACCGGTGATCTTGCTACTGATTTTTGGCGGTTTTTATGATAGGATAGAACAAACGGCCGGAAGGATCGGTCAGGAGAAAAAGCATGGCAAAATCAAAGACTACGGTATTTTTCTGTAAAGAGTGCGGATATGAATCCGCAAAGTGGAACGGGCAGTGTCCTTCGTGCAAGGCGTGGAATACTTTTGTGGAAGCGCCTGCCGCAAAGGAAGAAAAGACAGCCGGAAGAGTGACCCTCTCCGGACTGCAAAAATATCCCGTGCCGCAGAGGCTTGACGAAATCGAACTTTCAGCTGAATCCCGTATAAGTACGGGATCAAAGGAGCTGGACGGAGTGCTGGGCGGAGGTATCGTTCCCGCTTCGCTTATATTGGTGGGCGGAGATCCCGGCATAGGCAAGTCTACGCTTCTGCTTCAGGTATGCAGAAATATCGCGGCCGCAGGGGAAAAGGTTCTTTATATCTCGGGTGAAGAATCGCTTCGCCAGATAAAACTGCGCGCGGAAAGAATGGGCGGGTTTTCGGGTGAATTGCTTTTTCTTGCGGAAACAAATCTTGACAGCGTGGCTGCGGTCCTTCAAAAAGAAATGCCGAAGGTGGCGGTTATCGACTCTGTCCAGACAATGTACCGCGACGAGGCCTCCGGCGCTCCGGGCAGCGTCAGCCAGGTCAGAGAATCCACGAGCGTACTTTTGCAGCTGGCAAAGGGCCTAGGGATCACGATCTTTATTGTAGGCCACGTGACAAAAGACGGTCAGGTGGCCGGTCCGCGAATGCTCGAGCATATGGTAGATACGGTGCTTTATTTTGAAGGAGACAAAAGCGCTGCCTACCGTATCGTACGCGGAGTAAAAAACCGTTTCGGAAGAACGGATGAGATAGGCGTTTTTGAAATGCGCGGTGAGGGGCTGTGCGAAGTCCCCAATCCGTCGGAATACCTGATCTCAGGCGGCGAGATACGGGCTTCGGGCTCAGTGGTTACCTGCTCGCTTGAGGGCAGCCGCCCGATGCTTCTTGAAATCCAGGCGCTGATCTGCAGGACAAATTTCGGACAGCCGCGCAGGACTGCTTCCGGAGCGGATTACAACAGAGTAAACCTTCTTATGGCCGTTCTTGAAAAAAGAGAAGGTCTTCGCCTGTCGGAATGTGACGCTTATATAAACGTCGCGGGCGGCATGAGGATATCGGAACCGTCGCTGGATCTCGGCATTGTGACCGCGATAGCCTCAAGCTACACCGACACACCTGTCAGTCCCAAGACCCTGATATTCGGTGAAGTGGGTCTCTCGGGCGAGGTAAGGGCTGTCAAAATGGCGCAGCAGAGAGTAAACGAGGCGGTCAAAATGGGCTTTGATTCCTGTATTCTTCCTTTGTCAAACGTAAAGGGGATAGAGACAGGCGGGAAAATAAAGCTTATTGGAGTGGCCGATGTGGCGGCGGCTATCAGAGCGCTGAAATAATCAGAGGTAGAAAAATGAATATAACTATTATCGGATCGGGAACGTGGGGATGCGCGATAGCGATCCTTCTTGCCAATAAAGGATACAACGTAAAGATTTGGGCGCACTCTTCGGAAGCGGCAAAAGAACTTGCAAAAACACGCAGACTGCCTCAGCTTCCGGGCGCGGAGCTTCAAAAAAGCATAGAGATCACTGACGATATGGAGAATGCGGCAAAAGACGCTGAGCTGCTCGTCATGGCGGTGGCAAGTCCGTATGTCAGAAGCACTTCGGCAAAGCTGTGCCCTTTTGTAAAGAAAGGCGGAATAATAGTCAATCTCGCAAAAGGAATAGAAGAAGACACCTTTGCTTTTCCCGACAGGCAGATTCGGGAAGAGATTCCTTTTGCAAACGTGGCCGTACTTTCGGGACCGTCTCATGCAGAAGAAGTAAGCAGATTTATTCCGACCACCTGCGTGGTGGGAGCAGATGACGAAAAAACGGCGGATTATCTTCAGGATATTTTTATGACTGACGATTTCCGCGTTTATACCGGAAACGATATCATCGGGATGGAGCTTGGCGCGTCGCTCAAAAACGTGATCGCGCTGGCTGCCGGAATGTCGGACGGACTCGGCTGCGGAGACAACCTAAGGGCGGCGTTAATCACGAGAGGGCTTGCCGAGATAAACAGGCTCGGCAAAGCCATGGGCGCAAAACCGGAGACCGTTTACGGTCTTACGGGGCTTGGAGATCTGATAGTTACCTGCGCGAGCATGCACAGCCGTAACCGCCGTGCGGGCATTTATATCGGACAGGGCAAGACCTTAAAAGAAGCGATCGAGCTTGTGGGAATGGCAGTCGAAGGCGTGAACTGCGCAAAAGCCGCGAAAGCGCTGTCCGAAAAATACGACGTTGAAATGCCTATTGTAAAAAAGGTAAACGAGATACTGTTTGAAAATCTGTCTCCCGCGCTGGCAATAAAAGAACTTATGGGGCGGGAGAAAAAATCGGAGCAATGAAAAACACGACTCTGTGCTACATAGAAAAAGACGGCTGCTATCTGATGATGCACCGAACAAAAAAGGACCGGGACGTAAATCATGACAAATGGGTAGGCGTCGGAGGCAAATTTGAAGAGGGTGAAACGGACGAGGACTGTCTTTTGCGGGAAGTGCGTGAAGAAACGGGTCTTCGGCTTACGAGCTTCAAAAAAAGAGGCATTGTCACCTTCCTTTCCGATGAGTGGGAAGGAGAATATATGCATCTTTATACGGCCGACGGCTTTGAAGGCGAGATTTTTTCTTCAAATGACTGCGCCGAAGGAGAACTGTGCTGGATTCCGAAAAGAGATGTTTACAGGCTTCCCGTCTGGCAAGGCGACTTGCTCTTTTTTAAAGAACTTGAAGAAAACGAAGACTTTTTTACGATGCTTCTCAGATACGAAGGCGACAGGCTTGTCGGATATGAGAAAAACGGAGTAGCTCTTGACGTAAAAAGTCAGCTTTTTCAAACAGGCAAACAGCTTGACATTTAAAAACAATAATGATATAAATATCAAGCGCTTTAAAGGGGCATAGTTCAATGGCAGAACAGTGGTCTCCAAAACCATCGATGTGAGTTCGACTCTTACTGCCCCTGGTTTTTTAGAAAAGAGAGCTGCCGCCAAACGCGGCGGTTCTTTTATTTATATTTAATATTTTGTTCCCAATAAAATTATTGATTAAAAGCAAAAGCTTTTTTATAATGAAGTAGTTTTTACAGTAATATTATGCGAAAAAGGAAAACCCATGAACGAAAACAACAACAATAACAACAACGACAACAACGATAAAAAACGCGGCTTTATGGGCATTGCGGTCTTTATCATGATTGCATTGTTTTTCGCTGCTTTTTTGTCCAGAAACATGTTCACTGCAAGAGAAAGTGAAATGACATACAACGATCTTTTGGAAAAGATCGAAAAAACGGACCCGGAGCAGATAAAGTCGGTTAAGATCGATCCCGCCTCAAATAAGATCACTCTTACCGTCAAAAACGAGACCCGCGGAACCACCGAATACGTCACGGGCATTGTGGGAGATATGGAAAGCCTCAAGCAGGACCTTCTTTCAAGGGGCATTTCGGTAGAGGGAGCAGTAATTGAAGAAGAAAGCATTTTCTCGCTGCTTCTCGTATATATGGTCCCGTCCGTTCTTATCATGCTGTTCTTTTTCTTTATGCTAAGGCGCAGCTCCGGCGGAGGCGGCGGTATCTTCGGCGTAGGCAAAAACAATGCAAAAGTATATATGCAAAAGGAAACGGGCGTGACTTTCGCGGATGTCGCCGGTCAGGACGAGGCGCAGGATTCGCTCGTTGAAATAGTCGATTTTCTTCACAATCCCGGGAAATACACCCGGATCGGCGCAAAACTTCCGAAAGGCGCGCTGCTCGTGGGTCCTCCCGGAACCGGAAAAACGCTGCTTGCAAAGGCGGTGGCAGGAGAGGCAAAAGTACCTTTCTTTTCGCTCGCGGGCTCGGATTTCGTGGAAATGTTCGTGGGAGTAGGCGCTTCCAGAGTCAGAGACCTTTTTAAAAATGCGCAGGAAAAAGCCCCCTGCATAATATTCATAGACGAAATAGACGCCATTGGAAAGAGCAGGGATACGCGCTTTGGAGGAAATGACGAGCGCGAGCAGACGCTAAATGCTCTGCTTGCCGAGATGGACGGCTTTGACTCAAGCAAGGGCGTGTTTATACTTGCCGCGACCAACAGGCCGGAGGTGCTTGATCCCGCGCTTTGCAGACCGGGACGCCTTGACAGGCGGATCATCGTTGACAAGCCGGATCTTAAAGGGCGTCTCGCTGTTTTGAACGTTCACGCAAAAGATGTCAGAATGGATGAAACGGTTGACCTAAACGAGATCGCTATGGCTACGGCCGGCGCGGTAGGCTCCGACCTTGCAAATATGATAAACGAGGCCGCGATACTTGCGGCAAAGAACGGCCGCGGCGCGGTTTCTCAGGCGGATCTGTTCGAATCGGTAGAAGTCGTTATTGCCGGTAAAGAAAAGAAAGACCGCGTCATGAACGAAAAAGAGAAAAAAATGGTGGCATACCACGAAGTGGGACATGCTCTGGCCGCGGCGCTTCAGAAAAACACCGAACCCATCCAGAAGATAACCATCGTTCCGCGTACTATGGGCTCCCTCGGTTATGTAATGCAGACTCCCGAGGAAGAAAAATTCCTTATGACAAAGGCGGAGATGGACGACGAGCTTGTAACGCTGCTTTCCGGACGTGCCGCTGAAGAACTGTACTTTGACTCGATCTCAACCGGCGCTTCAAACGATATCGAAAAGGCGACGAAGCTTGCAAGAAACATGATCACCAGATACGGAATGAGCGAAGAATTCGGTCTTATGGCGCTGGAAAATATCGAAGATATGTATCTTACAGGACGCACTTCATTAAACTGCGCCGACAAAACCGCCGCGGAAGTTGACATAGCGGTAAGAGAAAAACTCAAGACCGCATATGAAGGCGCGAAAAAGCTGATCGGAGAAAACCGCGAGGCTATGAACCGGATTGCGGAATTCCTGCTGCAAAAAGAAACCATTACGGGTAAGGAATTCATGCGGATCCTGAATGAAGTAAAAGGCACAGAGACTCCCGAAGAGGCCGCCGAGGAGACCTCTGACGGCAAATAAAAATGTTTAATATCGAGGAAGAATTAAAAAAACTCCCCGATAAACCGGGCGTATATATCATGCATGACGCAGAGGATCACATTCTTTACGTAGGAAAGGCCGTTGTGCTGAAAAACCGCGTGAGGCAGTATTTTCAGGTCGGATACAAAAGATCGCCGAAGATCGAAAAGATGGTCTCTCATATAGCCTGGTTTGAGTATATAGTGACGGATTCGGAGACGGAAGCGCTTGTTCTCGAGTGCAATCTCATAAAAGAGCACCGTCCCCCGTACAATACCATGCTTACGGATGATAAGGGTTATCCTTTCATCCGTATTTCTGTTTCCGAAGCTTATCCGAGGATATTTCTCGCAAGAAAGATCAAAAGAGACGGATCAAAATATTTCGGACCGTATACGAGCCACGGCGCGGTAAGAGACGCCATTAAGCTTACGCAAAAGCTTTACCGGTTAAGGACCTGCAACCGCAGGCTCCCTGAGGATATCGGAAAGGCAAGGCCGTGCCTTAATTATCATATAGGCCTATGCAACGCGCCTTGCCAGGGATACGTTTCACAGGAAGAATATAACGCGGCTATCTCAAAGGCAGTGGACTTTCTCGGGGGGAACACCGCGCCCGTAAAGAAAGAAGCCGCGGAAAAGATGAACGAGGCCGCAGAGACGCTCGATTTCGAAACGGCGGCTTCATGGCGCGATCTGATAAACGCCATAGCTTCCCTGGAAGAATGTCAGAAGATCACCGGCACAGGAGGCGATGACAGGGACATCATCGCTATAGCCGCGGACGAGGGTGCGCCTGAAGAACCAAAGGATGCCATCGCCCAGGTCTTTTTTGTCCGCGAGGGCAGGCTGATAGGAAGAGAACATTTTCATCTTCGCATAGCTCCCTACGAGTCAGAAAAAAAGGAACAGCTGATCG
Source organism: Lachnospiraceae bacterium UBA3774 (assembly GCA_002369255.1). GTDB lineage: Bacteria > Bacillota > Clostridia > Lachnospirales > Lachnospiraceae > UBA3774. The sequence goes on along the minus strand of DFFO01000021.1, from coordinate 12,609 downwards.
GCGCGGTAATAAAGCAATTTTATGCGGGAACGCCTTTTTTGCCCCATGAGATATTGCTTGAAAAAATGCCGGAGGACGCTGCGCTGCTGCAAAGCTGGCTTTCCGAAAAGGCCGGGCATAAAGTGAGTTTTACCGTTCCTCAAAAAGGAGACAAGGCAAAGCTGCTAAAGATGACGGGAGAGAACGCAAAGTTAGTTCTTTCGCAAAACAAGGAACAGATCAAGCGTGAAGAAGCAAAAACGATAGGCGCGGTAAGAGCTCTTTCGGAGCTTCTCGGCATCCCCGGGATATCGCGGACGGAAGCTTATGATATTTCCAACATCAGCGGATTTTTGTCTGTCGGCTCAATGGTGGTATTTGAGCAGGGAAAAGCAAAACGCAACGACTACCGGAAATTCAGGATAAAGACCGTGGAAGGCCCGAATGATTACGCATCGCTGTATGAGGTCATTACAAGGCGCTTTTTGCACGGGCAAAAGGAACGCGAAGCGGCGGATCATACGAGCTTTTCCGTATTTCCCGATCTGATAATGATGGATGGAGGCAAGGGGCAGGTAAACGTGGCCGAGGAAGCGCTTGCCGCGCTCGGAATAGATATCCCTGTATGCGGAATGGTAAAGGATGACAATCACCGCACGAGGGGCCTTTATTTCAACGGCAAAGAACTGCCGATAGACACGCACAGCGAGGTTTTTCATTTTATAACAAGAGTGCAGGATGAAGCGCACCGTTTTGCCATCGAATACCACAGGTCTCTTCGCGGAAAAGGACAGGTTCATTCCATGCTCGACGATATAGATGGAATAGGTCCGGTCCGCAGAAAAGCTCTTATGAGGACGTTTGCCACGATCGAGGCGATGAAGGACGCAACCTTAAAGCAGCTTCTTGACGTTCCCGAAATGAACAGGCCTTCAGCAATTCGGGTATATGCATTTTTCCACGACGGAGAGATTCCGGAGGGGGAAGATGGGATTTGATAATTGACCAGTGATAAGATATAATTTTTCAAAGAAACTGCCGTTTTGCCGGGAGGATGATAAATGGACGGAATAAGTGTATATGATTTGGCAAAAGCGCTTGGATTTAAGTGCGAAACGCCGGGGATTGATTCGCGTATGGTGACGGTGACCGAGACGGATATCAACCGTCCGGCGCTTCAGCTTGCGGGTTTTTATGATTACTTTCAGCCGCGCAGAGTGCAGGTTATAGGAAACGTTGAGTGTGCCTACCTTGATTCCCTTGATGATGAAACCCGCTATTTGTGTGTGGAAAATCTTTTTTTAAAAAAGATACCGTGTCTTGTGATGTGCCGCGGACACAAGCCCTCAGAGCGCATGCTCTCGCTTGCGGAAAAACACAACATCTCTATTTTTACCACTGAAGAAGGGACAAGCGAGGCTTCCGAAAAGATCATTCATTATATTCAGAAAGAAACTTCGCCGGTGATAACGATACACGGCGTGCTTATCGACGTTTTCGGAGAGGGCGTGCTGATCACAGGGGAAAGCGGTATCGGTAAAAGCGAGGCGGCTCTGGAACTCGTAAAACGCGGACACCGCCTTGTAGCAGACGACGCGGTAGAGCTTCATCTTTTGAATAACGATACGCTGATAGGCAACGCGCCCGAAGTCACGCGGGATTTTATTGAGCTTCGCGGGGTGGGCATAATTGACGTAAAATCTCTTTTCGGACTTGAAAGCGTCAAACCCGAGCAGGCCGTCAGCTTTGTGATAAATATCGAAGACTGGGATAAGAACAAAGAATATGACAGACTCGGAAACAGCAATGAAAAGGCAAATTATCTCGGGGTTGAGCTGACAAAATATTCGGTTCCGCTCCGTCCGGGGCGCAATCTCGCGGTTATAGTTGAAGCAATAGCCGTAAATTACAGACAGATAACGCTCGGGTACAATGCTGTAGACGAGCTGTATCGCCGCGTACAAAACAATATGGACAAGGAAGACTAACGTGCTGACACGCAGGCAAATATCGGAAAAAATACCGGATCTCAAAATATATGAAAATGAACCTATGCATGCGCACACCTCGTTTGGAACGGGCGGGGCGGCAAGGCTGTTTGCGCTTCCTGCCGGAGCGGAGCAGATAAAAGAGCTGATGGATCTATGCAAAAGTTCCGAAGAAAAATATGCCCTTATCGGAAAAGGCAGCAATATTCTTGTCGGAGACCGCGGATTTGACGGCGTCATCATTTGCCTCGGGGATGAATTTGCGCAGGTAAAGATAGACGGTGATAGCATTTTTGCGCAGGCCGGAGCAAGTCTTATCGGTATTGCTGCGGCAGCAAAACGGGCGGGCCTTTCGGGTCTGGAGTTTGCCTGCGGCATACCCGGCAGCCTTGGCGGCGCGGTATTTATGAACGCGGGCGCCTACGGCGGAGAGATGAAGGACATCGTTAAGACCGTAACGGTAATGAAGCCTGACGGGAAAGTAATGCAGTTGTCCGGCGAGGAAATGCACTTCGGATACAGACACAGCCGCGCCATGGAAGAAGAAATGATAATACTTGATGCAAAAATGCAGCTTGCCTTCGGCGATGAAAAAGAAATATCCGCCGCAATGAGCGAGCTGATGAAAAGGCGCGCGGAAAAACAGCCTATACAGTACCCGAGTGCCGGCAGCACTTTCAAGCGCCCACAGGGGTATTTTGCCGGGAAGCTCATAGAAGATGCCGGCCTGAAGGGCTTTTCGATAGGAGGAGCGCAGGTGTCGGAAAAGCATTGCGGATTTGTGATAAATAAAGACCATGCTTCTTCGGCGGATATTCTTTCACTCTGCGAACATATCCAAAAAACGGTTTTTGAAAAAACCGGAGTCGCGCTTGAAATGGAAGTGCGAAAACTCGGAGATTTTTAATGTCTTTTTCTTCTGATACAAAAAAAGAGTTGTCGGAGTTTACGGATTCGACCCGTCACTGCAGACTTGCGGAGCTTACCGCAATCAGCGGCTGCTGCGGACAGTATGTGCCGCGAGCTTTCGGCCGTCTTTTTTTTCTTTACCAAAGTGAAAATTTTTTTGTCATAAAGACCGCATACGACCTGATACGCAAGCTGTTTCACGCGTCTGCCGACGTTTCGGTCATAAGCGGCGCGGGAAGGCAACGCTTTTATATGCTGCTTGTCCGTGATGAGGACGTGGTAAAAAAGATGCTGTTTGAAATGAAACTGTTGAGAATGGGCGGCGCTCTGGTGGATCTTTCGCTGTCAAAGGCAGACCTGATACCGAAAAACATCTGCTGCAAAAGAGCGTATTTAAGAGGCCTTTTTCTGTGCTTCGGCTCAATAAGCGATCCCCACAAGGCTTACCGGCTCGAGTATGTATGTGACGCAGAGGAAGACGCAGACGAAATAGCAGAGCTTCTTTCGGGCTTTGACATTTCCGTGAAAAAAGCCGACAGAAAAGGCAAAAAGATAGTATATATTAAAGAAGGAGAAAAGATTTCGTCGGCGCTCGGCGTGATCGGGGCAAGAAAAGCTCTCCTCGAATTTGAAAACATCAGAATTCTTCGCGATATCAGCGGCAATGTAAACAGACAGGTAAACTGCGAAACCGCAAACATGAACAAGGCGGCTGTAGCCGGAGCCGAACAGATCCGGCAGATCCGGCTCATAGATCAAAAGATCGGCCTCGATAATATTGCAGCAGAGCTTTCCTCGGCGGCAAAAGCGCGGCTCGACAATCCCGAGATGAATTTAAAAGAGCTCGGGGAGACGCTATCGCCTCCGGTCGGAAAATCGGGAATGTATCACAGATTTGCAAAGATAAAGAAGATGGCAGAAGAGCTGTAGGAACGAGGGGCTTAAAAAGCCGGTAACCAGGCAGCTTCTTTATGTCCGGCCATATAACGTGCAGCGTACGCCCCTTCCGGGGGAGGAAACGCACTGGTCAAAACAAGGCGGCGCATATGCGCCGCCTTGTTAGTGATAGTATATACGAGATACTGCTACTTAATGTTTCCCGGGTATTGGCAAATGCACTATACCGCAAAGCTTTGTGACAAAAAAAGGACAAAAGGAAAATTCCTAAAACTTATCCGTGGAAGAGCTTTTTTGTCTGGTGCTTTGGCTCGCAGGTCAGATGAACGCCGAGCTTTCGCATGGTATTCATATCCACCTGAGCCAGCATTACGGTGGAATGCGCTTCGCAATCTCTCAGCTTGGGAAGCTGATCTATCGCTTTTTTTGCCATGGGGTTTGTGACGGCGCAGATCGCCAGCGCGATCAGAACCTCGTCGGTATGGAGTCTCGGATTGTGGTTTCCCAAATGGTTTATTTTCAGATTTTGAATAGGCTCGATAACGACCGGAGACATAAGAGGAATACTGTCGTCGATACCGCCGAGCGTCTTTAACGCATTTAGAAGAGCAGCGGAAGCGGCGCCGAGCAGCGAAGAGGTTTTTCCCGTAATCAGCGTTCCGTCGTTAAGCTCAAATGCAAATGCGGGTGCGCCGTCGGTTTCCTCGCTTTTTTTAAGAGCCGCCGCTATTACCGGCCTGTCATTGCTCGTAATGCCGGCCTGTCTCATCAGAAGCTCTATTTTTGTACGAGCGTGAGCCGTCCCGAGTCCCTGTCTTTCTTCGCAAAGAGCAGCATAATACCTGCGGAGAATTTCCTCTTTTGAAGCGGCCCGGACCGCTTCGTCGTCGATAATGCAGTTTCCGGCCATATTGACGCCCATATCGGTGGGCGATTTGTAGGGCGACGTGCCATAGATCATTTCAAACATTGTCTTTAAGACGGGGAAGATCTCCACGTCACGGTTGTAGTTTACCGTTGTCTGCCCATAAGCTTCAAGGTGGAAGGGGTCAATCATATTTACGTCGTCAAGATCGGCCGTTGCCGCCTCGTAGGCGATATTTACCGGATGCTTTAAAGGGATGTTCCAGATCGGGAAGGTCTCGAACTTTGCATATCCGGCTTTTACGCCGCGAAGATTTTCATGATAGAGCTGAGAAAGGCAGGTTGCCATTTTTCCGCTTCCGGGGCCCGGCGCGGTAATGACTACGAGGGGATTGCTCGTTTCGATATAATCATTTTTTCCGTAACCTTCGTCACTGAAAATAGTAGCAAGGTCTGAAGGATAACCGGGTATGGGATAATGAAGATAAACTTTTACGCCGAGCGCTTCAAGCCTTTTGATAAAAGCAGTCGCTGCCGGCTGATCCTGATAGCGCGTAAGAACCACGCTGCCCACAAGAAAGCCGTAGCCTCTGAAAGCGTCGATCAGTCTGAGCACGTCAAGATCATAGGTGATGCCGAGATCGCCGCGAACTTTGTTTTTTTCGATATCACCGGCATTTATGACGATCACGATCTCTGCCTGATCCTTCAGCTGGCGAAGCATATTTATTTTGCTGTCAGGCTGAAAACCGGGAAGAACCCTTGATGCGTGATAATCGTCGAACAGTTTGCCTCCGAATTCCAGATACAGCTTCCCTCCGAAATGATCAATCCGCTGTTTGATCATTTCAGACTGCATTTTCAAATACTTTTCGTTGTCGAAGCCCTGCCTTTGCATAATTCACCTCCTCAAAAATAATAAAACACAAACTTCCGTTATCGGGCCGGTAACGAAGCTAAAATATACATTGAAATTAATTTGTGGGAGTGGCAACAGGAATACTTGAATCGCCCTTTTTTATTATAAAAAGTTCGACCGGATAGTCAAGGCAAAAAATACAAAAATATTGCTTTTATTTTTGATAAGAAGTAGAATATATTAGTTTAGTGCCCTCTGTTTTTTAGAGGTTGTTTTTAAATAAAAATAAAGGAAAAATGGCTTTTACACATCTTCATGTACATACCAAATACAGTCTTCTTGACGGAGCCTCAAAGATTCCGGAGCTGATTGGCCGCGCGGCGCAGCTCGGGATGGACAGCATCGCCATAACGGACCACGGCGTAATGTACGGCGTCATCGAGTTTTACAAGGAAGCAAAAAAGCAGGGAATAAAGCCCATTATCGGCTGCGAGGTCTACGTCGCCCCGGGTTCGAGGCTTGAAAAGAGCGGCGGAAGCGGTGACGACAAGTATTATCATCTTGTATTGCTTGCCGAAAACAACGAAGGTTATTCAAATCTCGTAAAAATAGTTTCAATGGGTTTTATCGACGGCTTTTATTACAAACCGCGCGTGGACTATGAGGTGCTCCGCAAGTACAGCGGCGGCGTCATAGCGCTTTCGGCCTGCCTCGCCGGCGAGGTTTCGAGAAATCTGCGCCGGGGCATGTATGATGAAGCCAAGGCCGCCGCAGGAAGATATCTTGATATTTTCGGCAGGGGAAACTATTTTCTTGAATTGCAGGATCACGGCATCGCGGATCAGAAGACAGTAAATCAGGGTATTCTTCGTATATCAAAAGAGATGGACATCCCTCTTGTGGCTACAAATGATATTCATTACGTTTATCCGGAGGATTGGGAGCCCCACGATATACTTCTCTGTCTGCAAACCGGCAAAAAGCTTGCGGATAACGATCGCCTCAGATACGAGGGCGGGCAGTATTATCTGAAATCCGAGGAAGAAATGAGGGAGCTTTTCCCTTACGTTCCTCAGGCCATAGAAAACACGCATAAGATTGCTGAAAGATGCAATGTTGAACTCGAATTCGGCGTTACCAAGCTTCCGAGGTTTGACGTGCCCGAAGGATATGATTCATACGGCTACCTCAAAAAGCTTTGTTATGACGGTCTTGCCGCACGTTATCCGGAGGATGACGGGGAGATAAAACGCCAGCTTGAATATGAGCTTGATGTTATCAGCCGCATGGGCTACGTCGATTATTTCCTTATAGTCTGGGATTTTATCCATTACGCCAGGAGCAAGGGCATAGCGGTGGGACCCGGCAGAGGAAGCGCCGCCGGCAGCGTTGTCTCTTATTGTCTTGAGATAACAAACATTGATCCCGTAAAATATCAGCTCATTTTTGAAAGGTTCCTGAACCCCGAAAGAGTCAGCATGCCGGATATCGACGTGGATTTTTGCTTTGAACGTCGTCAGGAAGTAATAGATTACGTCACTTCAAAATACGGCGCTGATCAGGTGGTTCAGATAGTGACCTTCGGAACAATGGCTGCAAGAGCCGTAGTCAGAGATGTCGGACGTGTAATGGATCTGCCGTATTCGCTTTGTGACCAGGTGGCGAAAATGATTCCGAAGGAGCTGAATATCACTGTTTCGGACGCGCTGAAAAAAAGCCGTGAGCTGATGAGTGCCTATGAGTCGGATGAGAGAGTTCACAGGCTGATAGATATGTCGCTGCGCCTTGAGGGTCTGCCGAAACACACAAGCACGCATGCCGCGGGCGTGGTCATCAGCAGCAAGCCGGTCATGGAATACGTTCCTTTGTCAAGATCACAGGAAGGTATGCTCACCACGCAGTTTACGATGACGGAGATCGAACAGCTCGGTCTTTTGAAGATGGACTTTCTCGGTCTGCGCACGCTGACGGTCATTCAAAATACTCAGGAAATGCTGGCGGCAAGAGGGGTTCGCCTCGACGTAAATCATATAGATATGAGCGATACAAAGGTCTTTGACATGCTCTCCACCGGAAAAAACGACGGAGTGTTCCAGCTTGAAAGCGGCGGAATGAAGAGCTTTATGAAAGAGCTCCGCCCGAGAAGTCTTGAAGATCTGATCGCGGGCATTTCGCTTTACCGTCCGGGGCCGATGGAATTTATTCCGCAATATATAAGAGGCAAAAACAATCCTGCCGCAGTGACGTATGATACGCCCCAGTTAAAGCCGATACTTCAAAGCACTTACGGCTGCATCGTTTATCAGGAACAGGTAATGCAGATCGTGCAGGATCTCGGCGGTTATTCTCTCGGAAGAGCCGACCTTGTCCGCCGCGCGATGAGCAAGAAAAAAGATGACGTAATGCAAAAAGAACGCCGCAACTTTGTTTGCGGAAACGAAGAAGAGGGCATACCCGGATGCATAAACAAGGGCATTTCGGAAAATATTGCAAACAAGATATTTGATGAAATGACGGATTTTGCAAAGTATGCGTTCAACAAATCTCACGCTGCGGCATATGCCGTAGTCGCATACCAGACAGCCTATTTAAAATGCTATTATCCGGTGGAATTTATGGCTGCTCTTCTGACCTCGGTCATAGATAAAGGCGATAAGGTGGCTGAATATATTCAGGTGTGCCGGGCTATGGGAATAGAGATCCTGCCGCCCGATATAAACAAAGGCGAATGGGGTTTTTCAGTAGACGACGGCCGCATCAGATACGGTCTTGCATCCATAAAGGGTCTCGGGAGAAGCGTCGCGGAAGCGATCGAAGAGGAACGCAGCCGCAAAGGGCCTTTCCAGAGTCTCAAGGATCTGATAGACAGGCTTTCAAACAAAGAAGTCAACAAGCGTACTATGGAAAGCTTTATCTATGCGGGTGCGCTTGACAGCCTTCACGGAAACCGCAAACAGAAGATGATGGTTTATTCGGATCTTATGGACGCAAAGGCGAGAGAAAGCAAAGACTCCATCTCCGGACAGATGTCGATGTTTGACCTTATGGGCGATGAGGAGCGTGCCGAACACGAGATCACTATGCCGGACGTTCCGGAATTTGACAGAAAAGATCTGCTTGCATTTGAAAAAGCGGCCACGGGCGTATATATCACGGCTCATCCCATGGATGACGTGATGGATAAATGGAAAAAATATGCCACGGCCAGGGCGGTGGATTTCGTGGTGGATTCCGAGACCGACGAGGCCGGAGTCAGAGATTCGCAGATTTTGGTGCTGGGAGGTATTATAACGGCGATCAACAAGAGAAACACGAAAAACGGTCAGGTAATGGCGTTTGTTACGCTTGAGGACGTGACCGGGAGTGTGGAGATCATCTTTTTCCCTAAGGAATACGAAAGATGGAGAGAGCTTTTGACCGAGGAAAGAAGGGTCTTTATGAGAGGAAGAGCTTCCATAGGAGATGATCCGGTCGGGAAAATGGTCTGTGAGAAGGTGCTTGATATAGATGACTGGCCAAAAGAACTGTGGGTAAGATTTTCGGATTCACTGACCTTTGAACAAAATTCCGGAAGACTGCTTCAGCTTGCGGCGGGCAAGGGCGTGATGGTTTATCTTGAAAAAGAGAAGCAAAAAACAAAAGCGCCCGCGACAGTGGAGCTTCCTTATGAAGAGGATGAAATATACAGGATCAGCACGGTTTTCGGAGAAGACAACGTACGTCTTGCCGATAAGAGTTTAGAAGAAATATGGAAAAGATAAAAGGGGTACGAAAATGACGATAGGAATACTTACAAGCGGCGGCGACGCGCCCGGAATGAACGCCGCGGTCAGAGCGGTTGTCCGTACGGCGATCGTGGACGGAATGAAAGTAAAAGGAATCAGCCGCGGTTATTCGGGAATCCTTGACGAAGACATATTTGAAATGGACTCGCTGAGCGTTGCAGATACGCTTACAAGGGGCGGGACAAAGCTCCTTACGGCGCGCTGCAAGGAATTTTATCTGCCCGAATATCAGCAAAAGGCTGCTGATATTTTAAGGAAAAACGGAATAGAGGGGCTTGTAGTGATCGGCGGAGACGGTTCTTTCCGCGGGGCACAGGCGCTCTCACGTCTTGGCATCAGAACCATCGGCGTTCCTGCGACAATAGATATGGATATTGCCTGTACGGAATACACGATAGGCTTTGATACCGCCATAAATACCGCTATGGAGGCGATCGACAAGATCCGCGACACCTCGGCGTCGCACGAAAGATGCTGCATCATAGAGGTTATGGGCCGCAGAGCTGGATATATTGCGCTGTACAGCGCCATCGCCTCTGGCGCAGAGGAAGTTCTTCTCCCCGAGACCTATGACAATGATGAAGAGCGTATAATCGCGCACATCCTGGAAAACCGCAGCAAGGGAAAGAGGCTGCATATGATAATAAATGCCGAAGGCGTCGGCGATTCGCTCGCAATGGCCGAAAGGATCCAGCGTCGCGTGGGCATTGATACAAGAGCTACGCTGCTCGGACATATACAGCGCGGCGGAAGCCCTACGTGCAAAGACAGAGTTTACGCATCCATGATGGGAGCAAAGGCGGAAGAACTTCTTCGCGACGGCAAATCAAATCGCGTAGTAGCGTATTATCACGGAGAATATACGGATTTTGATATCGAAGAAGCGCTCGCGATGCAAAAGCATCTTCCGGAAGATATGCTGCTTATCAGCAGAAAACTGATTCGATAAAAACAAAGAGGAAGCTTGATGGAAGACATCAGGGAAGAAATAACTGAAAAAGTAGCTGACCAAAACGAAAAAATCACGGTGGAAAGCGAATTTATGTCGCCGGATGAGCTTTTTTCAAAGCTTGTCACGAACTATCGTGCTTATCGCCCGAACGACGATATAGACAAGATAGTTGAGGCATATACCATTGCAAAACGTATGCACGAGGGCCAGCGCCGCAAATCGGGAGAACCGTATATCATTCATCCGGTTTCTGTTGCCGTGATCCTGACCGAACTTGAAATGGACCGCGATTCTATTATCGCAGGAATTCTTCATGATGTTGTCGAGGATACGACAATGTCGCTCCAGGACGTAGAAGAGCGCTTCGGCGGCGAGGTTTCCATGCTCGTGGACGGCGTCACAAAGCTGACCCGCATCAGCTGGGAGGGCGGAAAAGAGGAGCAGCAGGCCGAAAATCTGCGCAAAATGTTCCTTGCCATGGCAAAAGATATCAGAGTGGTCATTATAAAGCTTGCCGACCGTACCCACAACATGCGCACGCTTCAATATATGAAGCCGGAAAAACAGCGTGAGAAGGCAAGAGAGACGCTCGATATTTTCTCACCGCTTGCAGACCGCCTCGGTATCAGTCGCATAAAGATAGAGCTCGATAATCTTTCGCTCGCATATCTCGAACCCGAAGCGTACAAAAAGCTTGTTGATGATATTGACAAGCGCAAGGGCGCAAGAGAAGAATATATCGAAAAAATCGTGGACGACGTCCGTGAAAAGATCTATGGCGCCGGAATCAGCGCCGAAATCTACGGAAGAGTAAAGCATTATTTTTCCATTTACAGAAAAATGATAACGCAAAACAAGACCGTAGACGAAATCTACGATATTTTCGCAATCAGAATAATCGTAAATACCCTTCAGGACTGCTATGCGGCGCTCGGAATCATTCATGAAATGTACACGCCCATACCCGGAAGGTTCAAAGACTATATCGCTATGCCAAAGCCCAATCACTATCAGTCGCTTCATACTACTCTGATAGGAAAAGACGGCACGCCGTTTGAAATACAGATCCGCACGCAGGAAATGCACAGGATCGCTGAATACGGTATCGCGGCGCACTGGAAATACAAGGAGGGCGGAACCGAAGGCATAAATGCCGAAGAGGAAAAACTCAGCTGGCTCAGGCAAATTCTGGAATGGCAAAAGGAAATGCCTGATGACAAAGAGTTTCTCAGTTCCATCAAAAGCGACCTGAGCCTTTTTTCGGAAAACGTTTACTGCTTCACGCCTAATGGCGACGTAAAAGTGCTTCCGCAGGGTTCCACTCCAATAGACTTTGCCTATATGGTTCACAGCGCGGTGGGAAACCGGATGGTCGGGGCCAGGGTAAATGAAAAGCTGGTCAATATAGACTATATCCTGAAAAACGGCGACAGGGTGGAGATCGTTACTTCGCAAAACTCCAGAGGGCCGAGCCGCGACTGGCTGAAGATCGCAAAAAGCGCGCAGGCCAGAAACAAGATAAATCAGTGGTTCCGCGCCCAAAACAAAGAAGAAAACATTGACAAGGGCAGAGAATCTCTTGAAAACTATTGCAAATCAAACGGCATAGAACTCCCTGACCTGACAAAACCCGCTTACGTGGAAAAAATCGTACGCAAGTACGGTTTCCATGACTGGGAATCCGTTCTTGCCGCCGTAGGACACGGCGGATTGAAGGAAGGCCAGGTAATCAACAAGCTGATCGAGGAAAAAGAGCGCCACGAAAAGAAAGTCATAACTGATGAAGCGGTGCTGGCTGCTGTTGCAGAAAACAAAAAAACTCCTCTGCGCAAGGCTTCCGGCGGAATCGTAGTCGAAGGGATCGATGACGTTTCGGTGCATATGGCAAGGTGCTGCAATCCTATACCGGGCGATGAGATCATTGGTTTTGTCACCAGGGGCAGAGGCATTTCCATCCACCGTTCCGACTGTATCAACTTTTTAAGTCTGCCCGAGATCGAACGCGCGAGAGTCATTGAGGCGGAGTGGGCTGTCACTGAAGAAGAAAAAGGCAAGTTTGTCGCGCAGATCACTATTTATGCAAACGACCGTATCGGCGTTTTGGCGGACGTTTCAAAAGTCATATCCGAACAGGAAATAGGAATCATCTCTTTGCATACGCAGGTAAACAAGCAGGGCAAAGCCACGATCACCGTGGATTTTGAAACTGAAGGCGTCGGCGCTATCACAAAGCTGATCTCCAAGATCCGCCAGATAGAAAGCGTTATCGACGTCGAAAGAACCACAGGCTGATCTCCAAGATCCGCCAGACAAAAAGCGTTATCGACGTCGAAAGGACCACAGGCTGATTTCCAAGATCCGCCAGACAAAAAAGCG
>DFFO01000044.1:21198-54829 GCA_002369255.1 Lachnospiraceae bacterium UBA3774 | reverse complement strand
AACGAAGATTCCGGAGAAATGCACGGCCTTACCAGAGTAAGACAGTTTACCATTACCGAGGGGCATATCATTCTTCGCCCGGATCAGGCCGAAGAGGAGCTGACTGCCTGCGTAGAGCTTGCAAACTACGTAATGACGACGCTCGGACTCCAGGACGAGGTAACGTACCGTCTGTCAAAGTGGGATCCGGAAAATACGGAGAAATATCTCGGGGACGAGGAATACTGGAACAGCACGCAGGATTATCTGCGTAATGTTATGAGAAAAAACAATATCCCGTTTGTTGAGGCGGACGGAGAAGCGGCCTTCTACGGTCCCAAGATAGACATTCAGGCCAAAAACGTTTACGGCAAAGAAGATACCATGATCACCATCCAGCTTGACTGCGCCATAGCCGAAAAGTTCGGAATGTATTATATAGACCAGGACGGAAACAAGGCGCTGCCCTACATTATCCACAGAACGTCAATGGGCTGCTATGAGCGCACGCTGGCCTGGCTGATAGAGCATTATGAAGGTAAATTCCCCACGTGGCTCTGCCCGGAACAGGTAAGAGTGCTTCCGATCTCAGATAAATACTCGGCTTACGCAGAGGAAATCGGAAAAACGTTAAAAGCTCACGGCATCAGGGCAAGCGTTGATTCCCGCTCAGAAAAGCTCGGCTTTAAGATCCGCGAGGCGAGAATGGACAGGCTTCCTTATTGGCTCATCGTAGGCGAAAAAGAAGAAAGCACGAATACCGTTTCCGTAAGTTCGAGATTTGAGGGTGACGAGGGAAGCAAGACTCTGGCAGAGTTTATGGAAAGCATACTCGATGAGATAAAAACAAAGCGTATCCGCAAGGAAGAAAAATCAAAGTAATGCAGCATGGCGGCCGTTTGCCTTTTGGCGCGGCCGCCGCATCAAAAAAATGACGGAAAACAGATCAACAGTCAGATTAAATAAATATATCAGCGAGTGCGGAGTCTGCAGCAGAAGGCAGGCTGACAGCCTGATCGCAAAGGGCCGCGTTTTTGTAAACGGCGCGCCGGCAAAAGCAGGTATGCAGATCTCATCATCAGATACAGTCAGGATAGGGGAAAAAGAGATTGTTCCCGCCTGCAACGAGATCGTGATCGCCGTCAACAAACCTGCTGGATATGTCTGCACGGAGGCGCATTTTAAAAACGAGAAAACGCTTTCGTCACTGATAGACCTCCCGGTTCGCGTTTTTTCCATCGGACGTCTTGACAAAGAGTCCGAAGGACTGATACTTATGACAAACAACGGCGAGCTTGCCGACGCAGTCGGGAGAGGTTCAAATCATCATGAAAAAGAATACGAGGTCAAAGTGGATAGGCCAGTGACGTTTGAATTTCTCGAAGAAATGCGCAGCGGCGTTAGCATTGAAATAGACGGAAAAATATACCGGACCAGACCCTGCCGGGTGAAAAAAACAAACGCCGACTCATTCAATATCATTCTTACGCAAGGCATGAACAGACAGATCAGAAGGATGTGCAGCGCTTTGGGATACAGGGTAAGAAATTTGCGGCGCATAAGGGTTATGAACGTGCTGCTCGGCGGTATTGAGCCGGGAAAATACAGACAGCTGTCCGAAACGGAAATCGGAGAACTTAAAGCGGCGCTTAAAAAGAAATAATAATGGCAAAAGAAATGAAAAAAGAAGAAAAGGTACTCAGAATAAAAGACCTGACCGCCCTGCTTGGCGAAGCCTCAAAAGCTTATTATGCAGAGGGAAGAGAGATCATGCCCAATATCGAATATGACAGGCTCTATGATGAGCTTGAAATGCTCGAAAAAGAAACGGGCGTTGTTATGGCGGGAAGTCCTACTCAAAAAGTGGGATATGAAGTGCTTTCGGAACTCCCGAAGGAAATCCATCCCGAGCCCATGCTGTCCCTTTCAAAGACAAAAAATCCCGACGAGCTGATATCGTGGCTCGGTGATAAGGCGGCGCTCCTTTCCTGGAAAATGGACGGCCTTACGGTCGTTCTGACTTATAATGACGGGAAACTGACAAAGGCAGTCACCAGAGGTAACGGAGAAGTAGGCGAAGTAGTTACCGCAAACGCAAAGACTTTTAAAAACCTTCCGCTCACGATTCCGTTCAAAGGAGAGCTGGTACTGCGCGGCGAGGCGGTAATAAAATATTCCGATTTTGAAAAAATAAACTCCGAAATAACCGATGAAAGCGGCAAATACAAAAACCCCAGAAATCTATGCTCAGGCTCCGTAAGACAGCTCGATTCTGCAATTACGGCAAAAAGAAACGTGAATTTCATCGCGTTTGCGCTCGTGTCTGCGGATGGAGAAGACTTTGAAAACTCGCGTGAAAAGCAGTTTGAATGGTTAAAAGGGCAGGGCTTTGAAGTGGTTTATTACGAAAAGATCTACGGGGCCTTTTTAAAAGAAGCTATCGCAGGCTTTGCGGGAAACATAGAAAAAAACGATATTCCCTCTGACGGTCTTGTCCTTTTGATGGACGATATCGCCTACGGACAGAGCCTCGGCAGGACTGCGAAAGCGCCGAGAAACGCCATGGCCTTCAAATGGAAGGACGAGCTTGCACAGACTACGCTCAGAGAAATAGAATGGAGTGCGAGCAGGACGGGACTGATAAATCCTGTAGCGATCTTTGATCCCGTAGAACTTGAGGGAACAGTGGTTACCAGGGCGAGCGTGCATAACGTAAGCATAGTAAGAACCCTAAAGCTCGGAATAGGAGATCGCATTACCGTTTACAAAGCGAATATGATCATTCCGCAGATCTCCGAAAACCTGACCGGAAGCGACTCGGTGGTGATTCCGGAAAACTGCCCGGTATGCGGACAAAAAACGACAATTGATTTCGGAAACGGAGTAATGACGCTTCATTGCGAAAATCCCGCCTGCCCCGCAAAACAGATAAAAGGCTTTGACCTTTTCGTAAGCAGAAATGCGATGAATATAGAGGGACTTTCCGAAGCTACGCTTGAGAAATTCATCGATATCGGAATGATCAGACAGCTTCCGGATATTTTCGATCTTGAAAAATACAAAAAAACCATAGTGGAAATGGAGGGTTTCGGTGAAAAATCCTTCGAAAATCTTATTGAAAGCATAAATAATGCCAGAAAGACCACACTTGTAAGATTTCTTTACGGACTCGGGATAGAAGGAATCGGTCTTGCAAACGCAAAAATGATAGTAAAGGCATACAAAGGAGATCTCGAAGCGCTCAGGCGTCCGAAAAAAGAAGACCTTGTGCGGATAGAAGGGATCGGCGAGATACTTGCGGATCAGATCATTGCGTTTTTTTCAAAGGCCGAAAACCAGCAGATCATAGACAGGCTCTTATCCGAGGTGGTTTTTGAAGAAGAAAAACAGGCCGTAGGCGCGGACCTTGGCGGGAAGACTTTTGTCATCACAGGTGCGCTTGAGCATTTTTCCAACAGAAAGGAGCTTCAGGATCTGATAGAAGGACTTGGCGGAAAGGTGGCCGGTTCTGTTTCCGCAAAGACTTCATATCTTATCAATAACGATCCCGCGTCCGGCTCTTCAAAAAACAAAACGGCAAAACAGCTCGGTATTCCCATCATCACGGAAAAGGATGCTCTTGATATGATAAGGGGAGAATAAAATGAAAGAAGCAAAAAAACTCGGCTTTGGGCTGATGCGGCTTCCGCTGAAAGAGAAAGGAAACGACGCGTCGATAGATATCGAAGAAGCAAAAAAACTCGTCGACAGATTTATCAGCGAGGGTTTTACGTACTTCGATACCGCATGGATGTATCACAAATATAAGAGCGAAAGCGCGGCAAAAGAAATCCTTACTTCAAGATATCCCAGGGACGCATATACGATAGCGACAAAGCTTCACGCGGACTTTTTTGAAACGAAAGAAGATATCGAAAATATTTTCAACAGCCAGCTTGAAAAGATCGGAGTCTCGTATTTCGACTATTATCTTCTCCATGATATAGAGGAGTCATATTATGAAAAATTTACGGAATATGACTGCTTTAACTGGCTGGCAGAAAAGAAAAAGCAGGGTCTTGTCAAAAAGATGGGTTTTTCTTTTCATGACACCCCCGAGCTTCTTGACAGGGTGCTTTTTGAGCACCCTGAAATGGATTTCGTTCAGCTGCAGTTAAATTATCTTGACTGGAACAGCGCAAAGATACAGTCGGCCAACTGTCACAAGGTGGCTCGTAAATACGGCAAACCCGTAATAGTCATGGAACCGGTAAAAGGCGGCGTTCTTGCTCTGCTTCCTGAACAGGCAGAGCAGCTGCTTGGAAAAAGGCATCCTGACTGGACCAATGCACAATGGGCGATAAAATTTGCAGCAAGTCTCGACGGCGTAATGATGGTGCTGTCGGGAATGAGCAATATGGAACAGCTTGAAAACAACACGGCCTTTATGAAAGATTTTGTGCCTCTTAACGAAGAAGAAAAGCTGCTGCTATTTAAGTGTGCCACCATCATAAAGTCCGATATCAGGATAGCCTGTACCGGCTGTTCATACTGCACTGACGGGTGCCCGATGGAAATTCCGATCCCCAGATACTTTTCTATTTACAACGCGGCAAACAAGACCGCGGGAGACGCGGAAAAACAAAGGAAGAATTATTCGGATATAACAGTTGAAAAAAACAAGGCGAGCGCCTGTATCGAATGCGGACAGTGCGAGCTAATCTGTCCGCAGCATCTAAAGGTTATCGATCATCTTAAAGAAGTCGCGGAATTTTTCGAATAAAAACCTTGCATAATATGACGAGTAAGTATAAACTGATACTTGCTCGTTTTTTGAGCTTCTTTATTTCTGATCCGACAATATCTGTCAACCGGTCCGAAACGTAAAAACAAAAAAAGGGAAACCTTTTATATAACGGCGATTTGCAAAAAACGGGAGGCGTTTTGCAAATGGCAGCCTGATAAATTGATGGGAAAGGAGGTGAAATAATGAACCTTATCAACGAGATCAGGTCGCTGGAGGCAAAATTACGCTATCTCAGAAATGAGCTGGAAAGTATTTATGAACTGCAAACGGTTTTAAAGGCTGAGTTTAATGAAAGCGTGCAAAAGGGAAACACGGCAAATCCAATTGAGAGATTCGTTATTCGTCTGGACGAATATTATGAAGAAATCACGCAGCTGTCAAACGAACTGACCGAAAAGAGAAAAAAGCTCTGGCTGATCGTTTCTTCGTTTCCGAACGAAAAAATGATAGATGTGATAACGCTCAGGGTAAAGGATAACTATACGATAAACGAGATGGCGGAAATGCTCAAAATTTCTGACAGATCCGTCAGAAGATATCTGATGCAGTCGATGGAATGTTTTGAAGCCAGGTGCAGCGATCCTGAGTTTATGAAGGCCGTGGACTACGCATACAAAAACAATTTGCCGCTTATGGCAGGCAAAAATAATTTTTTTTAAAAAAAGTCAAATTGTCCTTTTTTGTCACAAAACTTTGTGCTATCATATAAAATATCAGAGAGTATAGAAAAGGAGCCGGCACCACAGCCGGCTTCTTCGTTTTTAACCTTAAAAAGGGGTTTCGTTTACAGGAGCTCCTTTTTTTGTTGAAAGGAGTCATATGAAAAAAGACAGAGAAAAAGGTTCGTCGATAGCGCTCGGCCTGTATGCGATGCTGATATCCTCCGTGCTGTCAATGACAACGCTTAGCGTCTTCGGGATCAGAGCAGCAGGCTCTTTGACGCCGGATCCCGGTAAAGTCGGTTATTATCTGATGATATCCGGCCTTGAGGTTTTTCAAAGCGAGCTGAAAGGCAAAACTGTGATCGTAGAAGAAAATGACAATAAGGCAGTTTTAAAAAGCAGGCTTGCTTTTTTGGAGACAGAGCTGCTTTCGGGAGTTTTTTCGGATGGGCTTATCAGTGTGATAAAAGAGGGAAATGATTATTTCAACGACAGTTTTAAGCTGATCGTGCCCGGTAGTTCATACGAAATATCAGGAAATTTCAGCATGGACAGGACCGGAAAAGTTACGATATTTGCACAAAGCGTGAGCCTCGGCGATGAAATAATCGTCTCAGAAGGCCGACGGCTGGTTTTTGCCGCGAAAAGAGAAGAAAAAGAAAACAAAGATACGCACATAACTTATAGCGAGGGCGTATTATCATGAATAAACGTTTAAACAAAAAAGGAGAGTCACTTGCCGAAGCGCTGGTGACTTTTTTGATTTCCGTAATGGGAACGGTCATCATTGCGGGAGCTATTTCTGCTTCTTTTTTGCTTGCAGACAAAGAAGCGGATTACCGAGAAGCACTGTATGCCGAAGAAAACGACGCGCAGTTATTCTTGACCGGCGGGTCGGAATCGGAAGAAAGGGGCGTCATTATACTGAAAAGCGGAAAAAATACTGATGAGAAAAAAGTTGAGTTTAAAAAAGAAGAAAAAAGCGGTTTGTTTGTATTCAGATAGATCCGGAAGCACGCTGACGGAAACGCTTTTGTCGCTTTTGATAATTGGCTTTTCAGGCCTTGTAATTGCGGGAACCGTAGGTTTTTGGATGAATGATTATTCAAAAACAGTAAGGCTAAGCGATGTCGGAGCGATAGCTGACAAATACAGAAAGCTGATCAATGAGGACTTTGTGAAAAGCCGATATTTTGACGGCTATAACGAAAAAGAAATTTTTTCGGAAAGATTCGGGGTCAAAGGAAGCTATGAAAGCGCAAACGGAGCAATAGTTTTTGCGGGGTCAGACGGAAAAAACCGCAGGCTCGTTCCGGAAAGATTAAAGCTGCTGGCGCCGGGATCCGAAGAGTATGGGCTCTTTCTTGACTACAAGAGAAACTTAAGCGGGCATTATGATGGCGTTTTACGAATTACCGACAAAAAATATCATCTCACGTATGAAGTAAGCATAAAAGCTGTCTCGCAGGCTGTGATGATTCAGGGAGGAAATACGGATTGAATATCTTATCGGAGCATCTTATCAAAAAAGGTCTTGTAAAGCAGTCAGAGGCGGAAGGCTGCGAAGCGGCATATAACAGTCAGTCTGTGCAATATCCTGAAAGGGGCGTTACAAAAAGTCTTGGCGAGATCTATCTGATGAAGGGGCTGATAACAGAAAAAGAACTCGGTGATGCTTTTTTGCGGATAAGCAAAAAAACCTGTGTGGATCTTGACAACATAAAACCGGACCAAAAAGCCGCCGAACTGATACCGGAAAAAGCAGCTTATAAATACGGTATGATCGCTTTTTGCGAAAACGACGGGCAGCTTTTTCTTGCCATGAAAGACGTAACGGATCTTACGGCTATAGAAAAGGCGGCATATTATTCAAGAAAAAAGATTAAGGCATATTATTGCAGCCCTTTTTCGATAAACAGGGCGATACTTGATATATACGGGAGCAAAAATACGGATCAGGCAATATCTGATATGACAGCTCTTGCAGGGGCTTATGTTGTGGCAGAAGCCGCAGACGCTCTTTCAGATGACTCGGGCCCTACCGCAAGATTCGTTGATTCGATTTTGAGAAGAGCTGTCGCAGAAGGAGCTTCAGACGTTCATATCGAAGCCGGAGAAAAAGATACAGTCACAAGAATCAGAGTGGACGGGGTACTTAGACAGCTGCAAAGAACGCCGGTAAATCTTCACGAGACTGTCGCTGCAAGAATAAAAATCATGGGGAATATGGACGTTTCCAAAAAAAGAATACCTCAGGACGGACGGGTAAGTATGATGATCGCCGGAGAGCAGACTGATCTTCGTATATCTACCCTCCCGGCAGTCTCCGGAGAAAAGATCGTAATAAGGATACTGAGAAAAGAAGGCGTTATAAACGACAAGCACAGTCTCGGACTTAACGGTGAAAATCTTAAAGCCTATGACGAACTGTTAAAAAACAAGAGCGGAATGATCCTGATAGCGGGCCCCACGGGATCCGGAAAATCCACCACTATGATGACGATGATAAAGCAGCTAAACAGCAGCAAAGTCAATATAATCACGCTCGAAGATCCTGTGGAATATCACATTGAAGGTATCACCCAGGTACAGATAAACGAAAAAACGGGACTTAGCTTTGCATCGGCGCTAAAAGCGGTGCTAAGACAAGATCCGGATATCATATGCGTCGGCGAGATCAGAGATTCCGAGACTGCAAGAATAGCTATGCGTGCGGCAATTACGGGGCATCTGGTAATAAGCACTCTGCATACCACTGACGCTGCGCTGACAATTGAAAGGCTGCGCGACATGGGAGCGGAGGACTATCTTATAGCATCGTCCCTGAAAGGTGTTATCAGTCAGCGCCTTGTGAGGCTTCTTTGCACACAGTGCAGAAAAAAAGACGCAGAGGGCAGATATTATGAGGCCGTGGGATGTATAAGGTGCGGTAAGAGCGGCTTTATGGGGCGCGTAGGCATCTTTGAGATCATGCGCATTACAGATAGTTTAAGGTCGCTGATACGAAATGGCGCGGACAGAGAAAAAATATTGAACGCCGCAAGGCACGAGGGCTTTACAAGGCTTAAAGACTGCATGGAAAAAATCCTTTCCACCGGTCTTACTTCGGTTTCGGAGGCGGAAAGAACGGACATATCTTAAAAAAAGGGGACCAGAAATGAAAACTATCGGAGATCTATTTGGAAAAGAGATCATTTCAAAAAAAGCTGACGATGAGGAGCTGGCGCTTTTGTGCAAAAAATACAGTCTGATACTTGGCTCCGGGATCAGCGAAGGCGAGTGCACAAGGATCATCGGCAAACAATATCGCGGAAAAAAGCTGCAAAATGTTTTAATAAACGTCTGCGCAGATACGGAAAACGGAGCGTCTTTGTCGGAAGCTTTTAAGAAAAACAGCTACGGGAAGATTCCGGAGCTGTTTTATGAAACTATAGGAGCAGGGGAGAAAAGCGGAAATCTAAGCGCCGTATTTGAAAAGCTTTCCGAATATTTTAAAAACAGGTCAGGAATAAAGAAAAAGATCAAAAGCGCTTTTATCTATCCTATATTTGTTTTATGCGTAGCTGCCGCGGTCATTGCGGTAATGATGCTGTATGTGGTGCCGAGGCTTACCGATATCTTTACCAAGATGGGCGGCGAGCTTCCTGCCATTACAAAAGCTCTGATTACGGCGTCCGGCTTTTTTGCCGACAATATTCTTGTGATAAGCATCTTGTGCGCGGCCGCCGCATTTGCAATCGCAAAATACGTTAAAACTCCGGGTGGAAGGCTGCGCTTTGCAAAAATGCGCCTGAGATTTCCGGTGCTTGGCAGGATAAGTCTTGCAAATAATATTTCTATATTTGCAAGGCTGCTGTCACTGCTCGATCAGTCCGGGATCACTTTAAACGAAAGTCTCGGAATAATAGCAAAGGCAGTGGGAAACAGATATTTCGGTGAAACGGTTCTAAGACTTAAAAGCGCTGTGGAGAGCGGCAGACCTCTGGCGCTTGCAATGGCTCAGGAAGAAATTTTTCCGCAGACGCTTTCGGACATGTCTCTTATCGGACAGGAAGCGGGAAGACTCGGAGAGATTATGGAAAGCATGAGCGAATATTACAGGGAAATGGCGGAGCGGCTTTCCATGAATATGATAGCAAAGACAGAACCGGCTCTGATGATCGTGATCGCTGCGGTAGCGGCTTTTATCGTCTTTGCGATATATATTCCGATGTTTGAAATATATGGTTTGTTTTGACAAGAGCTTTTTTTGCCCGTAAAAAGCAACGGTCAATCAAAATAAAAAAACAAAAAGGAGATTTGAATGAAAAAAGGAAATCAGTTTAAAAACCGTAATATCAAGGGCTTTACTCTTTCTGAGCTCTTGATCGTTGTAGCCATCATCGCGGTATTGACTCTCGTATCGATACCTATATTCGGCTACAAACTGGAAAGCAGCCGGGAAGAAACGGATCTTGCCAATGTCAGATCAGCTAAAGCCGCTGCCGTAGCCCAGTATATGTCAGGCGTCGATCTTGAAGGCAACCTCTTGACGTCAAAAGGCGTCACTCTTTTTTATGACGCGATGTCAGGAAATTTGACAATGGAAACCCCGGAATCGTACGGAAGAGGCACAGAGTCTCCCGGAGGATGCTCCACGCATGAAATGGTAGTAAATCCCATAGCCGGTCATTCGCAAGACTACTATTCTGAAGAAAGTAATGTATTTGGCAAAAAAATTCAGGTATTTATAAATGATTACGGAACAATAGAACTTAAGTGGGTCTAAAATAATAATACGGGCGAAAAATGAGGGCGGAAATTATTTCCGCTCTCATATATGAATGGAGAAAAAATGTTAATGATCGGAATATTGCTGTTTTTTTCAGGAGCGGCAGCGGGTTCTTTTTTATATTGCACAGCATGGAGAAAAGCGAGAAGTATCAGCATATTAAAAGAAAAACACAGTTTTTGTCCAAAATGCAAACACAGGCTTTATCTGACGGATCTTATACCGGCGATAAGCTGGCTTTTTCTTAAAGGCAGATGCAGATATTGCAAAGAAAAAATACCTGCGGCTTCTTTTTTTGCGGAAGTGACGATGGGAACACTGTTTTTGTGCGTCGGTCTGCGGTCGGACAATATTTTGGATGCGATCGTCGGCTTTTGTCTGACTGGACTTCTCGGATATGCCTCTTTTTATGATATAGAGACAAGAACTGTTCCCAATATCATCAGTGCGCTGATAGCGGCTCTCTGGCTTGTCTTACGAATTCCAAAAGGCTTTGCTGAAGGTTTTTATGACAGTATGGCAGGTGCTGTTTTGGTTCCGGGAGTGATATATCTTACTGCTGTTGTATTTGAAAAGGTAAAAAAGAGGGAATCAATGGGAGGCGGAGATATAAAACTGTTTTCGGCTGTCGGACTTCATCTGGGACTTTATGCTAATGTCGTCAACGTTCTTTTGACCTGCGTGCTTGGGCTGATATATGCAGCATTAAGCAGAAAAAGAAAAGAAGACGCCTTCGCTCTCGCGCCTTTTATCAGCGCGTCAACGATGATAATAAGACTTTTCGGGGAGCATTTTATAAATATATGAGGAGGATAAAGTGTCAAAAAAATATATGACCGTAGCTGTCAGAAAAAATGTCAGTGAAATACTGATAATCGAAAAAAGAAAAGTCATTTTCAGGCAGATTTTTAATTACGGATACGGCAAAGCCGGCGACAGAGAATCGGCCTTGTCCCGGATTTTTTCGGAATACGGCGGAAAAAAATACCCGGCCGTTATGTCTTTGCCCGATGACAAATGCGTATATAAAAGCATTAAAACGGATTTGAGCGGAAACAAACTCAAAAAACACGTTCAAAGCGAGCTTTCGGAGTTTATCGGAGAAGATGCGGATAGATATTTATTTGAGTACATGTATTTGGGCGAGAGAAAAAACAGCGTTAAATTTGCGGCGGCGGCAAAAAAAGAGGAGGTCTTGGAACTGAAAAATACACTTGGTGCATTCGGGATAAGGCTGATAAAGCTCGTTCCGGAAACTGCTGCGCTGTTAAGGGCTGCAAAGTCCGAAACAGAACGGTCTCGCCCCGTAATAGGAGATTTCAGAGAAGACGGAGCAATCCTGAGATTTTTTGACGGAGAAGGAAATGCTGCAAGATTTGAAACCGAAAAAACAGGAGGCGATCCGGCAGGGTATTTCAGCGAAATCAAAAACGCGCTTGAATATTACGAAGCAAAAGGCATTACAAAAAAAGATTCGCAGGTCTATCTGACCGGGGAGGAAACCTTAAATGCGGATTTTGTAAGGACTTTTATGAAGGAAACCGGAAGGCCATGCAAAAGCATAGGAGCACTTATTCCGGCTGAAATATCTTTGGCGGACGCAGCTATCTCGCCATATGAAACAGGGGCGATATTCCAATGAAAAAGAGCATAAATTTCATATCGGGAAAAGAAGTCAGCGCTATCATTCTTCTTCGCCCCGCTGCCATCGCCGCGGTAATTGTCGCCGCATTGGCAGCGATATATTTCGGCCCCGTTAATAGCTGGCTAAAGTACAGTCATGAAAAGGCTATGTTAAAAGACGCTGAAAGCGAGGTGATTTTGGCAAAAGCAAAAACAAGCGAATATGAAAAGATCAGAGAAGAATATCTGACATATTCCGCAGCCTATCTGTCCGAAACGGAGGCGTCGTTTTGTGACAGGCGGCTTGTGCTCGATACAATAGAAAAATATCTTTTGCGCGAAGGAAAAATCCTCAGGCTCATGCTTGAAGGCAATGAAGTAATAACAGAAGTTATCGGCCTTGATATGTCTCAGGTATCAGAACTTTGCGGCAGGATGGATAAAGAAACAAACGGAAGCATCCTTTTCTCACAGACCAAAAGCGCAAAAGGCGCGGAAGACGGAGAAGAGAGCATAATACTCAGGATCATTTTTAATAAGACTTAAGGAGTTGGACGTGCGAAAAAAAAGAAACAGAAAAAAGGCGGTCATCACGACCATAATTCTGCTTGCTTTTTTTGCGGGGATCAGGCTTATTGGCATACCGGCAAACAAAAAACTCGATAAGATACGGGAAGCGTCCGAAAGTGTAAAAAACGAGTTGCTGGTGCAGCAGGAAAAAGAGGCAGAAATAAAAAATTTTATCGAAAAAACCGAGCAGGGTAAGGGGCTTTTTGGCAGTGTCGGCAGATATGATTCAAGCTTTGGCGAGCTGAAATATCTGTCCGGGCTGTTGGACGGGACGACAGAGTATGATCTGGATTTTTCGGAACCATATACGCAAGACGGCATTTTTGTAAGACGGAAGGTTCAGGTGGATTTCACTGCTGAGAGCTATTTTCGCGCTGATGGTATCATTGACGGCCTGATTTCGTGCCCTTACAGACTGATACTTGAGAGCATTGATATGGAGCCTTCAATCGGGAGAGGGTCGGATCAGTATATTACGGCTAAAGTAAAATGTCCTGTGAGCGTCAGAGTTTCGGTTGTGTTTATAGAAAGATGCATTGAAGGCGGGGACAATCCGGGTCTGAAATATCTAAGTTCGCCCGCAGCTTAAAACAAAAGGAGAAATAATGAGTCTTGGAAAAACCGGATTTTCACTTGCGGAAATCCTCATCGTAATAGGAATAACGGCTGCGGTTACGGCAATTTCACTGGTAGGGCTAAAAACCGTAAACGGCGAAGTAAAACAGACCCGCGCGGACGATATGGCAAGAACGCTTTACATTGCAGCGCAAAACCGTCTTGATGACATAGAAACAGTCAAAGATCCATGGGGAGAAAAAATGCTGCGCATTCCTTCTGATTTCGACTACTGGGCAAGTAAAAGCACGGAAGATGACGGAATTAAAGAAGCTTATATTTTTGATGAAAATAAGGGAACAATGTACGTCGCGGATAAAAATGACGGAATGCTTTATGATGCAGTCCTGGCAAACGAGCCGGTCGTAGGCGGCACCTTTTTTATAGAATACAATGCAAAAACAAAAGCGGTTTATGCCGCGATTTATATATATGGCAAAACGGACGTCGGATATAGAGAAGTATTTGAACTGCTTGAGGCAGGAGGCCGTGAAAATGAAAATATAAGCGGTATCGAAGCGAAAAACAACAGAAAGAAAGCTTTAACCGGCAAAGAAGACTTGTTTATCGGATATTATGGAGGAGGAATATTAGAAAACATTGAAAAGGAAGTCATTGAGCCCGCGGTCATAAAAACCGTAAATTCCGAGGATCTTGTCCTGATCATCGAGAATAATAACCCTCGTTCGCTAAGGACAGGGATTGAAATAAATATCAGCGGAGTAAGAAGCGCAGGCAAAGCGGCATTTTATATTGACCGTGAAAAAAACCTGCTTGTTTCAGAAAAAAGATCATACAGTCTGGATCTTGCGGAGTCTTCGCAAAATGACAGCTTGTATAAAACAGAATCCTTTGAGGATTCGGAACGGATTTTTATTGTATTGGACAGCCTTGTGCCTTTTTACGGAAAAGCAACCGGCAAAACAGAAAACAGGCATTTTAAAAGCATGCTGGGCGATGGCTTTATTCCGGGAGAAGATTTAAAGGTTGAGGTAAAAGTATATGCGGCAGGGGATTTCCTGGCGGGAAGCAAAACCTCGGAAGTTTTTGTCAATTCACTTTTTGAATCTGCTGATGAAGATAATATCTGCATTTCAAGCATAAGACATCTTGAAAATCTGGATGAGGAGATAAGCGGCTTTGAGCCGGAAACGGATCAGAAAGTTTATATTACCCGGGATATTTATTATTCCGGAGATGATAGGGGAGGAAGGAACTATCTTTCTTGCGCTGCCATAACGGGCCATGAAACGATTTTTTATGAGGATGACGGTGCAGCAGGTTTTGTGCCTGTCAGAAATGAAAAGATAACAAGAGTATACGGAAACGGACATAAGATATACGACCTGTTGATAACAAGCGGCGAGCCGGGAGCAGGACTATTCGGCAAGCTCCTTGATTGTGAGATATCAGAGCTCGGTCTTGTATCATCACTTTCTGCTGAAAAGAAAACGGAAATGCTCCCTCTTATCAAATGCGGTGAGAGGACAAAATACGTTGGAGCATTTGTCGGAGAAGCCCGCAGCGTCGGTTTTTATAGATGCTTTAGTACCTGCAGGATAGACTCTGAGGGAGATTGCGCGGGAGGCTTTGCGGGAAAAGTCGAAGGAAACCTGTCGTTGGAGCGTTCATACGGAGGCGGAAGAGTAGAAAAAGACGGAGTATATTCAGACGGCGCTCCAAATATCGCACTCAAGGCCAAACCATCGTCTACAGTCTGCGCAGGAGGTTTTGCCGGAGAAGTTTGCGGAGACTTTTCGGTGACAGAATCATATTCCACGCAGTCAGTAGGAGCCTATGCTTTAACCGACGAGATATACGGGCTGTATGCAGGAGGTTTTTGCGGAAGGCTCTGTGGGGACGGAGCGTCAGTATTATCAGATGAAAAAAGCTATTTTGCCGCACCGCTCTTATTTGTGACCGACACCGACGGGCGCGGTAAATACAACGAAAAGGTCTTTTTTTGCGGATTGTTTGGAGACTGCGCGAACGGGACTGAGCAGGCCTCGTTATTTTTGGATTATTTTGCAGACTGGTGCGACGCCGGTTCCGAAAACGAATGGGGAAAAAGGATCAGTCTTATGGATTTAAAGAAACGCAAAGGAGCAAAAGATACGCAGAGCATGCCTTATTGCGGGCTTTTGAAGGAAAACGGGTATCCGTTTCCGGACGTTACGGGTCTGGGGCATCATTACGGCGACTGGCAGAGCGACGCGGCAAATATAAAACTGCATTTTGAAAAAGGTCACGGAATCAGCGAAATAATATACGGTGAGAGCGTCTGTAATTATTATGAACCTCTGATACTGCCGGGGGATCTTTCAAAGGTTTCAACAGGATATGAAGGCGTCTTGCTTTCTTTGACAAAAAGCGGAGGGGGAAGACTTGATAATAATGTCTTTACTGCGGGCAGAAGAGACGCCGTGATAACCGTAAGCGCTGCCGCCTTGCAGCCTCCTGTCATAAACCGCTTTGGAGAAGGAGACTATGTCTATGACAGGGACGCTCCTAAAGTAGGCGTATGCAACGTAAGAAAGTATGATGAAAACAGCGGGATATATATAGTATATGAATTTTCGGAAAGGGAATCATCGGACGGACCGGTTTTTTTATCGGAAACAAAGAAAATATCGCTTGGCAGTTCTTCCGGCGCCGTTTGCAGCCATACCGTTGAAAAAGATGCATATCTGGGAACGAGGTATTATTGTATAAGCGCTTACGTATCTGACGGGCATCTGACTTCAAAAAGCGTTTCGACCGGATATTTTGCGGTGGGCCTGAAACGAACACCTGTAATTTTAAATGAAAATAATACGGGAAGAGCGCCTTTTGACGGTGAGGTGATCGGAAATAAATGCATATATGTTCAGTACGGCAGCTCAAAGCTGTTTGCCGGCGAATCAGGGGAAGAAGAGGCCTCGTTTTTTGCAGTGCGCTCATGCCATGAGCTTAACGGCTGGAGGGATGAAGCGGGAAAAACCGTGCTGACAAAAGACGGAACCGTCGCAGAGGAACATGGCGTATTCAGACCGGAATCGCTTAGCCCGATGATGCTGAAGGCAGATTGGAAGTTTGAGCGCAAAAAGATAACGTTTATTTCGGGCAAAGGGTGGTTTTATTGAAAGGAAATGTATGAAAAACAAAGTTATTCACTTTTTTCTCTTTAGCCTTGCGGCATTATTTACTTTCTCATTTGTCGGGCTCAGAAGTTCGCCCGTGGCAATGCAGGCCCAGGAAACTTTAAAATATATTGCAGACCGTCTTGATAACAGATATGTAACGCAGAGCAAAAATCCGGATGAGGTGGCATATTTAACGGTAAAAAACACTTATATCTCAGGGTCTGAACTAAAAACAAGAGGCGAGAGCCTTGAGAATTATTTTGACGAAGTACATCAGGGAGATTATATTGACGGTTATGTTATGACTTCGGTGATAAAAATACCTTTATATGATTTTGACGAAACCTCGGAATATGTGGTCGGAAGAATAGAAACGGATGAAGACAATGAAATAACAGATCTGATTTTTGCGGAAAACAACGATGAAGGAAATGTTTTAAAGGGAGAGTATTTTGATAAGGAAAACAATATCGTATATATACGAAAAACAGATCTTTACAAGATAACAAATGACGGTATTATTACGGATCATGTTCAGGTTCAGGCGCTCAGAAAATATATCAGAGGCCGAAAAAACAAGATCAGTGTCACCGTAAGCGAAAACGGAGGCGTCAGAAGGGATGATATCTATGTCAGCCCTGTCAGCGCATTTACCGAGATTCCCGCGGACATCCTTGGAAGCGGAGATCTCTCCGAAAAGAATCTGATAATAAGAATAAACGGCAGCGAAATGCCGCTTGACAAAGAGGCATATGATATCAGGGAGGAAAGCCTGGTTTTAAAGGTCGGCGCGGCAAATATTTCGGAAATAAACGTCGATATAGCAGAAAAGAAAGGACTGCTTCTTATAGATACCGCATATGGCTATTCTACGGGAACGGACAGTTCTGGTGCATTTCCTGTCTGGAAGGGCAGTGTGAAAGTCGGAGATTATTGTGAATTTACGGGGAGCTGGAAGAACGACAGCGGAAAAAACGATGTTCCTTCGACGTATAACGCGCTTCAGGTAATAAGCGGAAATGCCTTAAGTGTGCAGGAGGATTTTTACGAAAAACTTATTTCAAAAGACCCTTCGGCGGCCCAATGGATCACAGGCGAATATGCAGCAGGAAAGCCGAATATTTACAAACCTTCTTCGGGAGCCGCTAATACTTACAGAGACTATAAGATCAAAGCCGGCTCTATCAGCGCTGTCGCAGCTTCCTCGGACAATGCTTATTTTCCGCAATGGTTGGATTCCATTTCCTGTACGGTTTCCATGTCGTGCGCAGAGGTAAGGACGGCAGCCTCGGTAGGTGAGGGAAACATACTTTTCAGCGCGGTCGTATCTGAAGTAGGCAGTGATTATATTCTTATTACTTTCTGCTCGCATCAAAGAACGGAAGGAAAAAGCAGTAACGCCGGCAAAGGACAGGTACTTTGCGGAACATATGCGATACGGTACGAACCTGAATATGCAAAAATAAATTATTATGCAAACGGAGGCAGCACAAAAGCGCCTTACAGTATTCTTTCATCAGGTCTTTTATGCAAAAACGGCAGTATTGTAAACGACAACTGGAAGGTGGGTCTTACAAAGAGCGCAGGCCTGCTAAATGCGGATGATCTTAATCTGTTCCGCGAGGGATATGTTTTTTCGGGTTATTGGAATACAAAGCCTGACGGGAGCGGAACCGGCTATCATGAGGATGACAGAAGGGTAAGCTTTAATGAAAAAGGCAGCGTTAATCTGTATGCGATATGGATCCGCAAAACGGCCAAAGTCATTTTTGATACAAACGGAGGCGCCTGGGGAAGGGAAGATATGAACTGCGAATATGAAACGGATTATAAAAACGCATTTTGCATTCCGGTACTTACGATTGCGGATGAACCGAAAATGGATGGATATGCTTTTATGGGCTGGTCACGCGACGGCAAAACGGCAGAATATGATTTCGGAGATCTGCAGAAAGAAGCAAATACCGAAGCGGAAAATATAACGCTGTATGCCGTTTGGCAAAAAGCGTCGCAAAAAGACGCAGTCTGGTCAGAATACGGCAGAGCACAGACTTTTATATCTTCGGATATTATGAATGATCAGATAAAAACAATATCTCCGGCAAAACATCATTATTATGCCTTTGAAGGATATTTTACTCCGGAAGGAGAACAGGTTACGGATGAAAACGGAAGACTGGCAGATAAAGACGTCGACGGTATTATCGGTTCCGGAACGTATGAAAATACTGAGGATATGATACTGATCGCAAAATTTAAAGAACCGGAAATATGAATTGTTTGTGAAAAGTATGGTCAATCAGCCGCAAATTTGTTAAAGTACGAATTATCATATCAACAGCAAACAGGGAGGGCGATATGGACGGATACAGAATAATGGTTGTCGATGACGAGGAACGTATCAGAAGACTGGTAAAAGACTTTTTGAACAAAGCCGGACATATTGTGATCGAGGCCGGTGACGGCGAAGAGGCTATAAACAGATTTATGGATGACAAGAACATAGATTTGATCATCCTTGACGTGATGATGCCCAAATTTGACGGCTGGGAGGTTCTGGAAAGCATCAGAGAGTATTCAAGAATCCCCGTCATCATGCTTACCGCAAGAGCGGAAGAACAGGATGAATTAAAGGGCTTCAGACTGGGTGTTGACGAATATATCACAAAGCCCTTCAGCCCGAAGATACTGGTCGCAAGAGTGGAGGCTCTGCTGCGAAGAACTCATGCAAATGAGAGCGAAGTGATAGAAGCCGGAGGCGTTTCTATTGACAAAACCGCTCACAGAGTAATGATCGAGGGAAACGAGATAGAACTCAGCTTCAAAGAGTTCGAACTCCTTGAATACTTTATCGAAAACCGCGGAAAAGCGCTTTCAAGGGAAACCATCCTCAATAACGTTTGGAATATCAATTATTACGGAGATTCCAGAACGATAGATACGCACGTAAAAAAACTCCGCAGCAAGCTGGGCGAAAAAGGAGATATTATAAAAACCATCAGAAGCTACGGATACAAGTTTGAGGCGTAATATATGAAACACTCTATCAGAACGCGTTATACGCTGATCATAGTCAGCATTTTAATAGTTGTGCTTGCTGCGGTTTTCTTTTTCGTTAATTTCGGGCTCGAATCGTTTATCGCAATGAGCAAGGAAAGCAGAATAAAAAGCACGATAGGAAAGATAGAATCCGCAACCGACGATGATGAGGACAACAGCGACGCATTTGACGACCTGATGAGATTAGCCTCGCAGAACAACTTCGGCATCGGTATTTATTACAAGAGCGGCAGCATATATAAAAACGTTTTTTCGACGAACTTCAATATTGAATCCGTCGAGCTTCGTTTCCGCAAATTCATTACCGACGAAGGCTTTGAAGTAAACAGTATTCTTGAGCAGGATAATGATTACGTCATATACAGGATCTTTGACGTCAGACTTAACAGCGAACAGATCGAGTGTATGGGAGTAATGGGTGACTATTACTACGTGATCACTACTTCGATGGCAGGCATCAGAGACAGCGTGCAAGTTGTAAGTACGTTTTTGCTCATTGCTATCATTATCGGGGCTATTGTGGCCGCAATAACCATTTATTTTGTCTGCCGCAGCATAACAGACCCTGTAAGAAAGCTTGCAAGGCAGTCCGAGAAGATCTCAAAGCTTGATTTTTCCGACCGATACGAAGGAAAATCATCCGATGAGATCGGAGTTTTGGGAAACAATATAAATATCATGTCAGACCGACTTGAAGCGACGATAACCGAGCTTAAAGACGCAAATACAAGGCTTGAAGCGGATATCGCCGAAAAGGAGAAGATAAACCGCTCTCAAAAAGAATTTCTCGCAAACGTGTCGCATGAATTAAAAACGCCGATAGCCCTGATCCAGGGGTATGCGGAGGGACTTCATGACGGAATCGCCGACGATCCGGAAAACAGTGAGTTTTATACCTCGGTCATCGTGGATGAAGCCAACAAAATGAATACAATAGTCAGAAGACTCCTGAATCTTGATGAGATCGAATCGGGAAGAATAGAAGCGGATATGGAGGATTTTGATATTGTAGAGGTCATAAAGGGAGTCATTTCTTCCGCCTCATATCTGTCAAAAGAAAAAAACGTACACGTAAAGATAATCGCGCCGGAACACCTCATTGTAAATGCCGATGAATTTATGATCGAACAGGTGCTGACAAATTATCTGAGCAACGCAAGCCACCATGTTTCGGATGGCGGGACCATAACTGTTACCGCAGGCAGAAACGGCGAAAAGGGCGCGGAAGTTTTCGTGCATAATACCGGAAATAACATACCTGAGGAAGATATCGACAGGCTTTGGGAAAAGTTTTTCAAAGTTGACAAGGCGCATACGCGCAGCTACGGAGGCAGCGGAATAGGGCTGTCAATAGTCAAATCCATTATAGACATACACGGCGGAAGCGTAAGCGTCGAAAATACCGAAGACGGAGTCAGATTCGGCTTTAAGATTTAATTTTCGCGGATGGAATATTTGCAGCCGCAGTAGTTTTGTCTGTATAGACCATATTCTTCTGAAAGACGGATAGATCTTAAGTATCCGTCTTTCTTTTTGAAATCGGAATGAAGCCAGTTTATCCCGTATTCACGCGAGAGACGTTCTCCGATCTCGTTAAGCAGCGCGGAGTTTTTGTGCGGGCTGATCGACAAAGTCGTGGTAAAAAGATCAAAGCCGTTTTCTTTTGCATATGCGGCGGCACCCGAAAGTCTCATTTCAAAACAAAGCCGGCACCTTTCGCCGCCTTCGGGAAGATCTTCGAGGCCTTTTACGTATTTGTCGAAACCGTCCGGGTCATAAGCTCCCTGCTCTAAAGATATTTCGCTGCCGAAAGGAAGGACGGCTATTATTTTCTTTTGGGTTTCAAGTCTGCGTGAATATTCCTCTGACGGAAATATATTAGGATTGTAATAAAAAACTGTTATTTCATATTCCTCATGCAGCCTTTCAAGTACCGCGCTTGAACACGGTCCGCAGCAGCTGTGAAGAAGAAGTCTCGGTTTTCCCATAGTTATCACCCGCTTACATTGTTTGTTTGACAAATAAAAGCATTGCGCATTGCAAATGTTTTGCATAACCATTATACTGAAACAGAGGGACAAATCAAATGAAAATATACAATATAACCGATCAGAAAACATTTACAAAGCAATTATTTATTGAAGAAGTCTTCGATAATTTTCTCGTGATTGAAGCCGATTTTATTACGGAATTTGGCATATATTTTGACGGTCATAAGACTGATTTTGAAATCGGAGAAGATGAATACATTTCATGGGGAGTGCTCAAAAGACAGGCTTTTGAAGCGATCAAAGGAAGCAAGCTTCCAAAGGGCTTTCGCATCGTTTTGAAACTGTCCATGGCAAATACCGCAAATACGTTAAGAAGTCTCGGTATCGAACAAAATGCCGAGACGGGCTTATATCTGAACGTCAAATACTCAGACGGCTCGATGACGCTGACAGGCGGAACATCCACCACCGAATTTTCCGTAGTGAAGGATCTTGATCGCGGCTGGGAGCGTTTCCTTGAAAAGTTTTTCCTTATGAAAAGCATTTCATATGAAGAGCTGTAGCCTTCCCGCCGAGTCTTTTGTCTCCTGTATTTTTCTCTTTACATAAAAAATAAAATCTTATAAAATGGTACGGGTTTGAAAGTCTAAAAAAATACCAGGAGGGTTAATATATGAAAATCTTAGTTATCAACTGCGGAAGTTCTTCTCTAAAGTATCAGCTGATTGATTCCGAAACGGAAGAAATGGAAGCAAAAGGTCTTTGCGAGAGAATAGGCATCGACGGAAAACTGACCCATCAGACTACCGGAAAAGACAAATATATTTCGGAAGCGCCCATGCCCGATCACAAAGCGGCCATCAAGCTTGTTATGGATGCGCTTCAGGATCCCACTTTCGGAGTAATATCGAGTACTGACGAGATTGACGCAATAGGACACCGTGTACTGCACGGAGGGCCTACGCTTACCACACCTGTTCTTGTTGATGAGCATGTCAAGGACGTTATTCGTGACTGCTTTGATCTGGGACCGCTTCACAATCCCGCAAACCTTATGGGAATCGAAGCCTGTGAAGCCGCCATGCCCGGCAAGCCTAATGCTGTCGTATTTGATACCACTTTCGGTATGGCTATGCCCGAATCACATTATCTTTATGCCATACCTTACAAATATTATGAAAAATACGGCGTCCGCCGCTACGGTTTCCACGGAACCAGCCATACCTTTGTTTCTCAGGAAGCTATCAAATTCGGCGGCTTAAAGCCCGATGCAAAAGTCATCGTTTGCCATCTCGGAAACGGCGCTTCCGTATCCGCGTCCATAGGCGGAAAAGCAGTAGATACTTCCATGGGTCTTACTCCACTTGAGGGACTTATCATGGGAACCCGCTCAGGTGATCTTGACCCTGCTGTTGTTCAGTATATCGCAAACAAAGAAGGAAAGGACGTAAACGAAGTCCTTACAGTTCTCAACAAGCAGTCCGGAATGCTCGGATTATCCGGAGTATCAAGCGATTTCCGCGACGTTGAAGCGGCAAAAAAAGAAGGCAATCATATGGCAGAGGTCGCGCTCGACGCTTTCCGTTATCGCGTTGCCAAATACATAGGCGCTTATACCGCTGCAATGAACGGAGTTGACGCTATTGCCTTTACAGCCGGCGTAGGAGAGAACGATAAAGTAGCCCGTAAGGAAATATGCAAATATCTTGGATTTATGGGAGTAAAGATCGACGACGAAAGAAACGATGTTCGCGGCGAGGAAAGAATTATCTCGACCGATGACTCGGCCGTTAAAGTAATGCTCATTCCTACGAATGAAGAGCTTGCAATTGCAAGAGAAACGGTTGCACTTATTAAATAACAGATGACAAAATTAAATCCCGGGCGAGTCTTTGCCCGGGATTTTTTTATCTTCTTGAAAACAGTCTTGCAAAAAGCGAAAACAGACCTTTTTTCTCGGTAAGCTCCTGAATGATTTGTTCTGAGAAGTATTTGTATTGCGCATCCTGCGACGACGTTTCTGCTTCAAAGCGTTTTATGTATTTTCCGTCGGGGAGCATTTCGCTTCCCTTTTCATGATCGTTTCTGAACGAATCGAGTATCTCAAAAATCTGCTTCTTTATCGGATTTTTCAAAACGGGAGCAAATACTTCGATGCGGTATGTGGTATTGCGTTTCAAAAGATCTCCGGATCCGATGAACAATTCTGCGCTATCGCCGTTTCCGAAAGCATATATCCTCGAGTGCTCGAGATGCCTGCCGACCACGCTTTTTATCGTAATATTGTCGGTATATCCGGAAATTCCCGGACGCAGGCAGCAGATTCCGCGTATGAACAATTCGACTTTGACGCCCGCCTTTGAACATTCGATCAGCTTTTCCATAACATCGGTATCATTCATCGAATTCACTTTTATTACGACTTTTCCATCCGCCCCCTTGGCTATCTCGCCGTTTAGCTTTTCAAAAAGCCATGGCTTAAAACCGTTCGGCGCGATAATGAGGTTCTGGGTAATATCCGGCGCTTTTGAGTGTAAGAGCGCGTCAAAGAGTATCTCGGCGTCCATACCGATTTTTTTGTCGGACGTTATCAGAGACAGATCGGTATATTGTTCGCTTGTTACTTCATTGTAATTACCGGTGCCTATCTGCGTAATATATTTTATACCGTCCGAAGTCTGTCTTGTGATAAGACATACCTTGCTGTGAACCTTCATGCCGGGAAGTCCGTATATTATGCGGCAGCCGGCGCCCTCGAGCATTTCGCTGTAGTCGATATTGTTCTGCTCATCAAATCTCGCGCGAAGCTCGAGCAGACAAAGCACGTCTTTTCCCTTATCGGCCGCATAACACAGCGCAGCGGCAAGCTTGCTGGGCGCTGCGAGTCTGTAAAGAGTGATCTTTATGGCAGTTACCTCCGGATCGTCGGCGGCTTCATAGATCATGTCAATAAACGGCGTCACGCTCTGATACGGAAAACTCAGCAAAATGTCATTTTTTTCAAGATATTTAAAGAACTGTCCTTTTTTTAGCAGAACGGATTTTACCGGTTTTCTTTCTTCGTATACAAGCCCCGGCTTTTTGCCGAGCCTTGAACCAAATGAAAGATCCGGGGCAAGATTTGTCATATATACGTATTTTGAAGACACTTTAAGCTTTTCACAGATCAAACCTGCCATTTTTTCGGATGATTTTCCGTAAAAAACAAGTCTGACCGGCTGCTCGCGTTTTCTTTTTTTAAGCAGTCTTTCCATATTTGAACGGAAATTTTCGTTTGTGGTTTCCGAATTAAGGAGTATGTCTGCGTTCCTTGTGACTTTTATGACGGTAGCTTCTTTAAAGTCGTATTTTTTGAAAAGCTGCGGAGAAAAATGTCTGACAAGATCAGTCATCAAAATGACTTTTGTGCGACCGTTGATCTCGAAGATATGATATTTCGGAAGCCTGAAAAGCGCGACGACGCCGAGAAGATGTCTGCCGCCTTTTTCGAGAGACGCAAGAACATAAGGCTGCTGGCCGGATAAAAACGGAAGGGGATGAGTCGCTTCCGTGATTGAGGGCGACAAAAGCGGCTTGATTTCGGAGAAGAACTTTTTTGCCATGCTTTCATCGACCTTTGAGATCTTTTCAAAATCAATAATATCTATACCTGCCTCTGACATATCTTTTATAAGGCGTTTATAAATGTCTTCGGCTTTGTTTTGCTGTTTTCCGACTGCGGAGAGTATTTTCTTTATCTGGGTGTCCGCGGTCCAGCCGGTTTTTTCGTCAATCGAATCAGGAGTGAGCTTGGAACGGTGAATAAGAGTCCCGACGCGAACCATGAAAAACTCTTCGAGGTTTGAACTGTATATTGAAAGAAATTTCAGGCGTTCAAATAAAGGAACGGTTTTGTCGCCTGCCTCCCTTAAGACCCGCATATTAAATTCCAACCAGCTCAGTTCCCTGTCTGTAAAACAAAAATGACCGGATTGAATAATATTTTCGTCCATATCAATCATCCTTTGAAGCGCGTTTTAAAGCGTCGCGAACGATGCGAAGAGCTTTGATCCTCGCGTATTTTTTATCTACGGATTCAATGATGTGCCATGGCGCAAATTCGGTAGAAGTTTTTTTAAGCATATCGCTGACGGCCTGCTCATACTGCGGCCATTTTTCGCGGTTGCGCCAGTCTTCGTCGGTGATTTTCCACTGCTTTTCTGGCGTATTTTGTCTGTCATTAAAACGGGCCAGCTGAGTGTCTTTGTCAATATGTATCCAGAATTTGATAATGACTGCTCCCCAGTCCGAAAGCTCTTTTTCAAATTCATTGATCTCGTTGTAACAGCGCCGCCACTCGTTTTCGCTGCAGAATCCTTCGATCCGTTCAACCATTACTCTGCCGTACCAGGTGCGGTCAAAGATCGCTACGTGTCCGCTTCTGGGGATCTTTGTCCAAAAACGCCATAAATGATGCCGTGCTTTTTCATGCGGCTCGGGAGATGCTATGGGGTAGGTATCAAAGCCTCTCGGATCGAGCGGCTTGGCAAGCCTTCTGATATTTCCGCCCTTTCCGGCTGCGTCCCAGCCTTCATAGCAAATGACTACAGGGATTTTCTTGCGGTAGATAATATCATGGAGCTCTGAGATTTCCTTTTGAAGCTTTTTTAGCTCTTTTTTGTAGGTCGTATCGTCAATGCAGACGCTAAGATCGCATTTATCAAGCGAGGGAAGAGGATCGGAAGGACTAAAGGACTCCTCATATTCCGGTGCGTCATATTTTCCATCCGCTATGGCGCGGGAGAGCGTATCTGCTATTATCTTGAACGCGTCATATGATACGGTGCCGCGATTGTCGCCGTCTAAGATATGCCAGCCGGTGCCTTTGGTGCTTTCCATCCAGCTATCAAAAGCGTCCTGGTAGTTTTTGTAATTGTCGTTTTGCAGGATATCGGCTCTGGTCACGCGCCATTCCGTATTTTTGTCGGCAAGAAGCCTTTCCTGAGTCTCAAGCTGAGTCTTTCTTGAACAGTTTACGAAAAATTTAATGACAAGATAGCCGTTGTTTTTCAGCTGTCTTTCAAAAAGCCTGATGCTTTGGATGCGTGCGGCGCGGGTTTTTTTGTCATACTTGCCCGCAATATCTTCGTTGACTGCCCTCATGAGCCAGCCGCTGTCCATAAACAACATTTTTCCGGCTTCGGGAATCGCCTTGAAGAAAGGATAGATAAACGGATACCGGTCGCAGTCATAAAGCGCCTTGTCAAGAGAAAAAACGCTGCAAAAGCGGGGGTCGATCTCACTGATCAGTTCGTTTATAAGAGAACCTTTGCCTGAACTGGCCCAGCCCTCCACCAGTATTATTACCGGTATCTTGGCCTCTTTTAAAGGCTGCAGCAAAGAAACAAGCTGTTTTTGATATTCTTTTTTTGCTGCTTTTCTTTCGTCTTTGTTTAAACCGTCATCAGGACGGGAAAAATCTTTGAGCATTTTAATGCATCTCCTTTGCGAAATAAATCCAAATCATTTTAACACACAGACAAGGCATTTGTCACTTAAAACAGGATCGGCCACGGCGCAATTTTTTGTGGCGGGCAGCTGCAATAGTTGTTATAATATATGGGCGAATTTTTCAAAAAACCACAGAGCAAAGGAAATATGAAACTTCTTGTAATTGAAAGCTCAGCCTCATCGGCGTCCGTTGCGCTTTTCGATGAAGGCAAGATGATCGCGGAGTATTTCACGGATCATAAAAAAACACATTCACAGACGCTTCTTCCTATGGTGGACGAAGCGATGAAGCTGTGCGGGATCTCCGCCGCCGATCTTGACGCGGTCGCAGTTACCTCCGGCCCCGGCTCTTTTACGGGCATCAGGATAGGGGCGACTCTTGCAAAAGGCATTTGCATGGCGCTTGATATTCCGCTGATACCGGTTCCGACGCTTGACGCGCTCGCCGCCAATATTACTCAGTGCGACAATATTATCTGTCCGGTAATGGACGCAAAAAGAAATCAGGTTTATACGGCGCTTTATGCATATGACGATGGAAAGCTGCGTCCTTTGACTGACGGCGCTGTAATGGATATAGACGATCTTATTTCATACGTTGATCAAAAATATACCGAAAAAAAAGTAGTATTCCTTGGTGACGGGGCGGATGCCTTTAAAAACGTGATTCAAAACGGACTTCAAAAAAGGGCGCTTTTTGCCCCGGCGAATCTGAACCGTCAAAGAGCCGGCAGCGCCGGAGTAGTCGCGCTGGATGTTTTTGCCGCCGGAGGAACCGTAAAAGCGGAAGAGTTTTCTCCGAACTATCTTAGACAATCGCAGGCGGAAAGAGAATACGTTACTGTCCGCGCCGTTCTTGAAGATGATATCGAGTTTATTGCGGATCTTGAAAGAGAGGTTTTCAAAGACTCGTGGGGAGCTGAAAGCATCAAAAGACATTTGTCAAATCGGGTAAACGGGGGACTGATCGCGTTTCATAAGGATGAGCCCTGCGGCTATGTATTATTTCAAAAGGTAAGCGGAGAGGGCGAGCTCCTTCGCATAGCAGTAAGCGAAAAATACAGAAGAGCCGGTATCGGAAGAAGGCTTATGACTGTGATGGAGGAAGATTCTGCCACCGATTTTTGG
The DNA here is from genome assembly GCA_002369255.1 of Lachnospiraceae bacterium UBA3774. Classification (GTDB taxonomy): domain Bacteria; phylum Bacillota; class Clostridia; order Lachnospirales; family Lachnospiraceae; genus UBA3774. Next base: position 27,032 of record DFFO01000044.1, on the reverse strand, counting down.
AGCCTTGAGGTACGCGCAGGAAATACAGCGGCAATAGGACTTTACGAAAAGATGGGATATAAAGCCGAACGGGTGCGCCAGGATTATTATTCCGACCCGCGTGAAGACGCGATCATAATGGAACATATGATAAGGAAATAAAATGAAAATAGACAGCTTTACGGAAAAAGATACTTTTGAAGTCGGAAGACATTACGGCGCCATGGCTCTGCCCGGGGGCGTTATTTGCCTTGACGGAGATCTCGGAGCAGGAAAAACCGTTTTTGTAAAGGGTTTTGCAAAGGGTCTTGAAGTAAAGGAAAATATCTCCAGCCCTACCTTTACGATCATCAACGAATATGATTCCGGAAGAATTCCGCTGTATCATTTTGACGTTTACAGGCTGGAAGACGAGACTGAAGCCGAGGAGATCGGCGCAGAGGAATATTTTTACGGTGACGGCGTCTGCCTTATTGAATGGGCGTCCGTAATAGAAAAAATCATACCGGAAAGCGCCGTCAGAATCAGGATTACCCGAAATCCCTCGATGGGAGAGGATTATCGGCTGATAGAAACAGAGGAACAAAATGCTTGATATATGTTTGCTCGGAACGGGCGGAATGATGCCGCTCCCTCATAGAAGCCTTACAAGCCTGATGGTGAGGTTTGAAGGAAGCTCGCTGCTGATAGACTGCGGCGAGGGAACGCAGATCGCCATAAAAAGAAAAGGCCTCGGCTATAAAAATATCGACTATATTCTTTTTACTCATTTTCATGCCGATCATATCAGCGGGTTGCCGGGACTTCTTCTTGCCATGGGAAACGCTCAGAGGGATGAAACGCTGACTATCATAGGCCCCAGAGGACTTGAAAGAGTGGTAAACTCTCTGCGCATAATTGCGCCCGAGCTTCCTTTTGATATTGATTTTATTGAGCTTGATAATAATAAAGAAAAGATAAGCGCCTGCCCGTATATCATAGACGCATTTAAGGTCGATCACAGGATCACCTGCTACGGATACAGCATAAATATACCCAGAGCCGGAAAATTTGATCCCGAAAAGGCAAAAGCGCTCCGGCTTCCCGTAAACTTATGGGGATTGCTCCAGCGCGGAGAAACGGTAGAGCACGAGGGTGAGCTTTTTATGCCGGAGATGGTGATGGGCCCGGAAAGACGCGGCCTGAAAGTGACTTATACTACGGATACGCGGCCTACTGACTTCATAACCGAAGCGGCAAAGGGCAGTGATCTTTTTGTATGCGAGGGCATGTACGGAGAGCCTGGAACTGCGGAAAAAGCAAAAGAGCATATGCATATGAACTTTGAGGAAGCCGCAGCGATTGCCGCAAAGGCAAATCCCAAAAAGATGTGGCTGACGCACTTTAGTCCGGCGATGGTAAGACCTGCGGAGTATGAGTGGGTAGCAAAAGATATTTTCCCTGAAGCATGCGTCGGTAAAGACGGAATGAGCATATCTTTGAAATTTGACGAAGAGGAATGAAAATGACTCAAAACGGCAGCATAAAAATCCTTGCGATAGAATCTTCCTGCGACGAGACCGCGGCGGCAGTTGTTTCGGACGGGAGAAAAATACTCAGCAACGTCATCAATTCACAGATCAGCCTTCATACAAGATACGGAGGTGTTGTTCCGGAGCTTGCTTCAAGGAAACATATAGAAAATATAAATTATGTTGTTAAGGAGGCGCTTGAGAGCGCGGGGGAAACGCTGGGCTCTGTTGACGCGATAGCCGTTACAAACGGCCCCGGACTTGTGGGCGCTCTGCTGATAGGCGTCTCTTTTGCAAAGGCGCTTGCTTTCGCCGCAGACAAACCTCTTGTAGCTGTCAATCATATTGAAGGTCACGTCTGCGCAAACTTTCTGGAATATCCCGATCTTGAACCACCGTTTTTATGTCTTATAGTTTCGGGGGGTCATACACATCTTGCGGTTATGAAGGATTACGGGGTTTTTGAGATAATAGGCAAAACGCGGGACGACGCGGCGGGGGAAGCCTTTGATAAAGTGGCCAGAGCGATAGGGCTCGGATATCCGGGCGGCCCCAAAATAGAAAAAGAAGCGCAAAAAGGAAATCCGAAGGCTATAGACTTTCCGAGAGGAAAAATAGACGAGGCGCCGCTTGATTTTTCATTCAGCGGATTAAAATCAGCGGTTTTGAATTACATCAATCATTGCAAAATGTCCGGAATAAAGATCAGCACGTGCGACATAGCCGCGAGCTTTCAGCAGGCAGTTACAGACGTGCTCGTGGAAAGAGCTGTAGAAGCTGCGCTGCGCCTCGGTGAAAAAAGAATAGTCATGGCGGGAGGCGTCGCTTCAAACGGTTATATCCGAAACAGTCTTGAAAAAGCCTGCAGCGAAAACGGCATAGCCCTCTGTGTTCCACGACCCGCGCTTTGCACTGACAATGCCGCCATGATAGGGTCCGCGGCATATTACCGCTTTTTAAAAGGAGAAAGGGCCGATCTTTCTTTGAACGCGGTCCCGGGACTTTCGCTTTGATCATCTTTAAAAGGTTGCCGCCCGGCAACTTTTTTAATTAACTAAAAGTCTTTAAAATACTTGAAAAACTAATTTGTTGCAGTTTGCATTTACATTCTTATGATGATAAAATTATTTTAAATAATCCAGTAACCAAGGAGGAGGAATGATATGGATGTTATAAAATCCAGCGTAGCCGGAACTCTTGAGTCCAGCGATGCTCAGGTAACAGTTGAGCCGGGCAGCGGTGCTCTGGAACTCAACATCGAAAGCAGCGTTATAAATCAGTTTGGCCGACAGATAAGAGCTACAGTCATGGAAACTCTCGACAGGCTTGACGTAAAGAACGCAAAGGTCACCATAGTTGATAAAGGCGCGCTAAGCTGCACCCTTAAAGCAAGAGTTGAGGGCGCTGTTTTCCGTGCAAGCGGATATACCGAAGATGATATCTGCGCCGGCAAGAAACTGCCTTGGGGAGGTGCGATAAGATGATCAACAATCCGAACTTAAACAGACTCAGAAGATCAATGATGTTCCTCAACGCTCAAAAGCCCGGTCTTATCAAAGATCCTTACATTTATAAACCGGACTCCATAATGCTTGATCTTGAGGACGCGGTTGCCGAAAATCAAAAAGACGCCGCAAGATACTCGCTTTATCATGCTCTTAAGGAAATCGATTATCACGGAGTTGAGCGTGTTGTGCGTATTAACGGTCTGGAAACCGCGCATTGGAAAGAAGACATCAGAGTATGCGTAGCGGGACACTGCGATTCTATCCGTATTTCAAAGTGCGAAAGCGCAGCTGACGTTATAGCGGTTGAAGAAGAAATGAAAAAAGCCGAAGAAGAATTCGGTGTTCCTCACGGAGAGATACTCATCATGGCGGCGCTTGAATCCACAAAGGGCGTATTAAATGCTCTCGAAATCTGCCAGGCCTCACCCCTCCTTTTCGGAATAGCGCTTTCCGGCGGTGATTATACAAAAGATCTTCAGACCACCATCAGCGGTACGGGAGTTGAATTTGCCTGGGCGAGAGGACAGATGATAAACGCAGCCCGTTGCGCCGGAAAACAGTGTTTTGACACTGTATTTACAAATCTCGACGATATGGAAGGCTTCCGCCGCGAGACGGAAATGATAAAGATGATGGGTTTTGACGGAAAGTCTATCGTTAATCCCCGTCAGATCGCAGTTTGTCACGAGGTATTTACGCCCACCGAAAAACAGATTATACAGGCTGAAAAAATTGTCAAAGAAGTTGACGAAAAGAAGGCTATGGGAATCGGCGTATTTACCGTTGACGGAAAGATGATCGACATTGCATTCTATCCCGGTGCAAAGAGAACAATAGAACTGGCCAAGGCTGCCGGCGTTTACGAGGGGGATTTATAAGATGATTAATGCAGTAGGAAGAGATATACCTGAAAAAGTTTTAAAAGATCTGAATATGAAACCCTTCGCCGGTACTTATGCAAGAAACGGCGAGGAATACACAAAAGCCGCTCCCAAGGTCCGCGCATGGATGGATCCGAAGGAGAGCAAGATGGTTGAGTCTATCGCGGACGTTGTAAAAAAATGCAATATCAAAGACGGCATGACGATATCTTTCCATCACCATTTCCGTGAAGGAGACTATATTGTAAACATGGTCATGGAAGAGATCCACAAGCTCGGCGTCAAAGATCTTACCATTTGCGCCTCATCTCTCGGAAAAGCCCACAATCCCATAGTTCCGATGATTGAAGACGGAACTATTACAAATATTCAGTCTTCGGGAGTACGCGGACAGATCGGTGAAGCTATTTCCACCGGAAAGCTCAAAGGATATGCTATCATGCGTTCACACGGCGGAAGAGTCCGTGCGATTGAGAGCGGAGACGTTCATATCGACGTGGCGTTTATCGGTGCTCCCACCTGCGACTGCTACGGAAACATGAGAGCTGTCGGCGGAAAGTCCGACTGCGGCGTTCTTTCATATGCTTATGTAGACGCTCAGTACGCGGACAAGGTCGTAGCGATCACAGATACTCTGGTTCCTTATCCGAACATTCCCGCATCCATCAGCCAGGTCAACGTTGACTATGTGGTAGTGGTAGATGAGATCGGAAATCCCGCAAAGATCGCCACCGGCGCCGCAAAGCCCACTACTGACGTCCGCAAGATCATGATGGCCGAGTACTGCACGCAGTTTGTTATCAATACCCCTTATTTCAAGGATGGCTTTTCATATCAGACCGGCGTTGGCGGAGCTTCCATAGCTTCCACGATTTCGCTCGGCAAGATCATGAAAGAGCGCGGAATTAAAATGGGTCTGGGCCTTGGCGGAATCGCAGGTCCCATGTGCGAACTGCTTGAACAGGGACTTATCGAAAAAATAGTAGATACACAGGATTTCGATTTAAAGGCAATAGAGTCCATATCCACAAATCCCAACCATATAGAGATAACGGGCTCTGAATACGCAAATCCCATGAACAAGGGAGCATACGTAAATCAGCTCGACTTTGTTATCCTTGCGTCACTTGAAGTTGATACTCATTTCAACTGCAACGTAGTCGTTGATTCAAACGGTATGGTCACCGGCGCGCAGGGCGGACATCCGGATACTGCGGCAGGAGCCAAGTGTACGATAGTTATCGCTCCTTTGCTTCAGGGACGTACCCCGGCCATCTGCACAGACGTTACTACAGTTACTACTCCCGGCGAGACAGTTGACGTGGTTATTACCGATTATGGCGTAGCCGTCAATCCCGCACGTCCCGATCTGCTTGAGTGCGCAAAGGCTGCAAAGCTTCCTCTCAAGACTATAGAAGAGCTCCGCGATATGGCCTATGCCATTACCGGCGAGCCTGAGCCTATCAAGTTCGGAGATAGGGTAGTAGGCGTTATCGAAGCCCGCGACGGCACTATTATCGACGTAGTACGCCAGATCAAGGATTATGAATGGGACTGACGTATTGATTTGACAAAAATAGCCCCGGCTGTCTCTAAAAAACGAGGCCGGGGTTATTTATTACTTGATCTTGCAAAAAAATATAAATGATATATAGTTAATTCGATCACGGCTTTTTTCTTTTTGAGAGGGAGTTTGTAAAATGAAAAAGTTTAAGGCATTTTTAAAGAGAAAAGATATCGAAATCTCGGTAAAAAGATATTTTATCGACGCTCTCGGCGCTATGGCGCAGGGGCTTTTTTGCTCGCTTCTTATAGGAACGATCATTGATACCATAGGAAAGCAATTTAGCATCCCGTGGCTGACTGCTACCGTAGCGACGGTAGGCGGCGTGGACTATACGGTGGGCGGACTTGCCAGCGCAATGAGCGGACCGGCTATGGCCTGCGCTATCGGA
>DFFO01000044.1:0-21146 GCA_002369255.1 Lachnospiraceae bacterium UBA3774 | reverse complement strand
GATATGCCCTTAAATGCCCGCCGCTTGTGCTTTTTTCGCTGATCCCCGTGGGCTTTTCGGCAAATGCTCTGGGCGGCGCAGGAGGCCCGCTGGCTGTTTTGTTTATCGCTATCATAGCTTCAGAGATCGGGAAAGCCGTTTCCAAAGAAACAAAGATAGATATCCTGATCACCCCTCTTGTCACCATAGGAGTAGGGATCGGGCTGTCTGCCCTTATAGCTCCGGCACTCGGATGGGCGGCAATGAAGACAGGAAATCTCATAATGTGGGCGACGGAGCTACAGCCGTTTTTGATGGGCATACTGGTTTCAGTCATTGTCGGAATGGCGCTGACTTTGCCTATTTCTTCGGCTGCTATATGTGCGGCGCTGAGTCTTATGGGGCTAGCCGGAGGAGCAGCCGTGGCAGGCTGCTGTGCACAAATGATCGGATTTGCGGTCATATCATTTAAGGAAAACCGTTGGGGAGGTCTTATTTCACAGGGCATCGGAACGTCGATGCTTCAGATGGGAAATATAGTAAAAAACCCACGCATCTGGATAGCTCCTACGCTTACGTCAGCGATCACGGGACCTGTGGCGACCTGCATGTTCAGGCTTGAAATGAACGGGGCGGCTGTATCTTCGGGAATGGGAACCTGCGGCATGGTGGGCCCGCTCGGAGTATATACAGGCTGGTTGAATGATATTGCCGCAGGAGACAAGAGTGCTATCACCTCCATGGACTGGATCGGCCTTGCTCTTGTCGCGATTATCCTGCCCGCGGTCATAACACCGCTTATAAATATGTTTTTGAAAAAAATCGGATGGGTAAAACCCGGAGATATGAAACTGAATTAAAAGATTATAGGCACAAATCAAAAACAGCCGCAATGGGGGATATGCCCGTTGCGGCCGTTTTTTTTCGGCTTTATTTGAAATTTACAAAAGCTTTACGATATCTTGTTCGATCTTTTCAGGGGTGGTAGTGGGAGAAAAACGATCAATTACGTTTCCGGATCTGTCAACAAGGAATTTTGTGAAGTTCCATTTGATCTTTTTACCAAGCGCGCCGCCCTTTTGATCCTTGAGATACGTATACAGCGGAGATTCTTCATCGCCGTTTACGTCTATCTTTGCAAACTGATCAAACTCTGTCTTATATTTCAGAGTGCAAAACTCATGTATTTCATCGTTTGAACCCGGAGCCTGGCTTCCGAACTGGTTGCAGGGAAAATCAAGAATCTCGAGCCCCTTGTCGTGATACTTGGTATAGAGATTTTGAAGCCCTTCATATTGGGGCGTAAAACCGCAGCCGGTTGCAGTATTGACGATCAAAAGAACCTTTCCTTGCAGTTCACTGAGAGAAAAATCCGAGCCGTCGCGTTTCTTTACGTTAAAATCATAAATTGACACGGGATAATACCTCCTTTTTGGGGTTTAGCTGATAATAACACATGTCGCGGTATTTTTTTATTAAAAAAATATTAAATATGCCGGACTTAGGTTTAATCGTCCGATAAATAACAAAAAACCCGTCCGTTATTTCGGACGGGTAAATGTGCAGGTAATAAAAGCATAAGATCAGGGCTCGGTATTTCCGGAGTTGCCTGAATTTGAAAATTCATCTTCAGGAAGATCTATCACATGCTCACCGCTCCATAATTCGGTCATTAAAGATTCTGTATAAAAATATGTGATATTTGCGACAGGTGCGTTGTAACTTTTTTTCATAATAAACTATTCCTTTCCACTTGTTTTATAATATAATAAAAAAAAACATAAAAAAAGCGCAAAAACAAAGTTCTTTTATCTAAAAAAACTATCTTGACAATTTTTGAAAATTATGCATCGGGGACATAATGTCGTTTTTTGTTGTATTTGAGCGCATTTATGGTAAAATGTTCTCCATAGGACACCATCATGAATATCAAAATCAATCAGCAATTAAAAGGAATAGATGAAATCAGGGGAACCGCCGTTATTATTGATGTTTTTCGTGCTTTTTCGGTGGAATCGTACCTGTTTGGCAACAATATAAGCACCCTGTATGCCGTGGGAGACAAGGATCTGGCTTACAACTACAGGCGCTCGCATCCGGGAGCCTTATTGATAGGAGAGCGTGAAGGCGCGATGCTACCGGGTTTTGATTTCGGGAATTCTCCGTCACAGGTGGAAGATAAGGATTTTTCCGGAAAAACCGCCATCCATACTACGAGCGCGGGAACTCAGGGAATATCAGGAGCTGTAAACGCGGCTGAAATACTCGGCGCATCTTTGGTAAATGCCGCAGCAACGGCAAAGTATATTTTAAACAGCGGAACGGATGACGTAACTATCGTTTGCATGGGGCTCGGAGCCAAGGTTCCGACCGAGGAGGACACTCTTTGCGGGGAGTACATACGCGCAATGCTTTTAGGACGCGCCGAAACGGACTCTTTTTGCAGGCTTTTGCCTGAAAGGATCGAAAGACTCAAAAAAACAGACGGAGCAAAATTTTTTGATCCCCGAAATGCCGGAGTTTTTCCCAGGCGTGATTTTTATCTCAGTACCGAAATCGACCGATTTGGCTTTGCTATTACTGCAAAACCTTGCGGAGACGGTTTTTATCTTATGAACAGAGTGGATATGTGACGTTTTATGTTTTTATTATCAAAAAGGAGACTGCTATGCTTACAATCAACAATCTTACCAAAAAATACGGAGATATAAAGGCGGTAGATAACCTTTCTCTCGAGATAAAACCCGGAGAAATCTACGGCTTTATAGGACCAAACGGAGCCGGAAAGACCACCACGTTAAAGAGCGTTACCGGGATCCTGGATTTTGATGAAGGAGAGATATTTATCGACGGTTTATCCATCAAGGATGCGCCGCTTGAATGTAAGAAAAAATTTGCGTATATTCCGGACAATCCGGACCTTTACGGATATATGAAGGGCTCGGCCTATCTGAATTTTGTCGCTGATATTTTCGGCATATCGACCGAAAAAAGAAATACGCTTATAGAAAAATATGCAGGCCTTTTTGAACTTACAGACGATCTTGCCACACCTATCTCGGCATATTCACACGGAATGAAGCAGAAACTTGCGATCATTTCCGCATGGATCCATGATCCGAAATTGATAATAATGGACGAACCCTTCGTAGGACTTGATCCGAAAGCGTCTCACACGGTCAAGGAAATGATGCGTGAAGTATGCGACAACGGCGGAGCTATTTTCTTTTCAACGCACGTTCTGGAGGTCGCGGAGAAGCTCTGTGATAAAATCGCGATAATAAAAGAAGGAAAACTGATCAGATCAGGGACGATGGAAGAGGTCCGCGGCGATGAATCTCTTGAAAACGTCTTTTTGGAACTTGCTTAAACTACGGTGACGGAAATGATAAAAATATTATTAAAAAAAGAACTGAAGGAATTTCTCTCTCCGATCGTAATAAACAGAAAGACAAACAAGCCAAGAAGCAGGGCCGCGCTGTTTGCGCTTACTGCGCTTCTGTTGCTTGCCGCGGCAGCGACTGGCGCCAGTTTTTATTTTCTCTGTATGTTCTTTTCCGAAATAACGCTTGCCTTCGGTCTTGACTGGCTCTACTTTGTGCTGGTGGCGGTGCTGTCGTTGATGATAGGTGTTATTATCAACGTCTTTGCCACTTTTAACGCGCTTTTTTCCGCAAAGGACAATGACCTTCTGATATCGATGCCCTTAAAGCCTTCGCAGATACTTTCGGCAAGAATGATCAGTCTTTATCTGCTGGGAACGCTTTTTACTGCGATAGTCTGGGTGCCCGGTCTTATTAGATATTGGATCGCCGGCTCGCCCTCGTTTTTAAGCGTTGTTTTCGGCATTCTGCTTTTATTTGTTGTTTCGGCTTTTGTCCTTGTTATCAGCTGTCTGCTCGGCTGGGTAGTCGGGCTGATCACAAGCCGCCTCAGAAACAAGGCGGTATTTACGACTATATTATATTTTCTTTTGTTCGGACTTTATTATGTCGTTTATTTTAAAATGAGCGACATTCTCCGTAACCTTGCCGAAAATATAGACTCGTTTGAAAGATCGATGTCGGGATATTTAAATCCATTTTATCTGATAGGAAAAGCCGCTGCCGGCGACGTTTTGTGCATGATCATTATTTTCTGCCTTGCGGCCGCAGTTACGGCTGTCTGCATTTTTGTGCTTTCTCGGTCATTTATAAAGATTTCCACGTCAAACAAAGGAGCAAAAAAGAAAGCTTACGACAAGGAAGACAACAGCTTCAAAAAACCGGAATCCGCACTGTTTGCAAAAGAGTCAAAACGTTTCTTCGGAACGCCTATATACCTTTTCAACAGCGGTCTCGGAGTAATACTGATGATAGTACTTGCGGTGATAGTTATTGTTAAATCAAATGACATAGTTGCTTTTTTGCATATGCTTGACGTGACTGTGCCGTGGCTTGGCGACGGTATGTCCGTGATCCTTGGAGTTATCGGTATGATGCTGATATCTACCATAGCAATTTCCGCGCCGTCTGTTTCTCTTGAAGGAAACACTCTCTGGATATTAAAGACGCTTCCGATATCAGAAAAACAGATTTTTTCGGCAAAATTAAAGCTGCATATCATGATGAATACTATTGCGCTTATTGCGCTTCTTGCGGCTGTTGCGATCGCATTTAGACCAGAATTGCCGGAAATGATCGTTTTGTCTGCGTTTTTGATCATATATATGCTTTTTGAGGCATATCTCGGCCTGGTGACAGGTCTTACACATCCTGTACTTGACTGGTCAAACGAGACGGTCCCCGTAAAGCAAAGTATGGGAGTTCTGATATGTATGCTCGGAGGATGGGGAATTGCCGCTTTGGTGGCCGGACTTTATGCAGTGCTGTTCATCTCTCTTGAGATCAATTTTATAACGCCAATTCTGTATCTCGCAATTTGGACAGTGATAATAGGTCTTTTGGTGCTTTACATGGAAAAATGGCTTGGAACAAAAGGCGCAAAAAAATTCCGCGAACTCTGATCTTTCTCGGGATTCTCCGCAATCCTAAGCCGTTTAAATAATCACTGACAATAAGATGCGTGAAAAACAGCAAAAAAAGCTGTTCTTCACGCATTTTTTATTTTGGTGAAAGTTCATTTGTCGGAACAGATAATAATGCAAAAAAAAACAAACTCATTTGTATTTAAACTTTATCCCTGATTGATTAAAATCAAAACAGATTTTAAGGGGGGCAAATAAATTGAGTAAAGTAAAAGCTATTTGCAAAAAACAGATTATTCCGACATACGTTCCGGAAAAGCCGATAGAGCTGCCGATGTTTTTCGAACACAAGCCTTATCAGGGCTTTTCGGGTAAGTTATATCCGCTGCCGTTTTCAGACAAGATCAGCGATGAAAAACAAGACGTTGAATATGATGTTTATACGGTTGAAAACGAGTATATAAAAACGCAGGTTCTTCCGGAACTCGGCGGCAAAATCCTTCGCGGATACGACAAGATCAGAAAGTATGATTTTATATATTACAACGAGGTTGTCAAGCCCGCGCTTGTCGGCCTGGCAGGTCCCTGGACTTCCGGCGGTATAGAGATAAACTGGCCGCAGCACCACAGACCCACCACACATATGAAGGTGGATGCGAGCATTGAAGAAAATGCCGACGGGTCAAAAACAGTATGGGTGGGCGAAGTAGAGCCGATGAACCGCACCAAGGGCATGGCCGGCATCACCATAGAGCCCGGAAGATCATATATCAAACTCAAAGCAAAAGTATATAACCGCACAGACCAGCCCCAGCGCTTTATGTGGTGGGCAAATCTTGCCGCGCCTGCAAACGAGTACTATAAAACGGTATTTCCTCCGGATGTAGAATGGGTAAACGATCATGACAGAAGATGCGTCATGAGCTGGCCGATTGCAAAGGGCGTCAATAAATCCGCAAGACCCTTTGATTTTGGAGAGGGAACAGACATATCCAGATTTGACGCGATCAAAGTTCCTTCATCATTCCTTGTTTCTCAGGAACAGTCTGATATGGATTTTGTGGCCGGATATGACGAAAGGCTGCGCAAGGGCGTAGTTTCTTTCGCAGATCATCATATCGCGCCCGGTAAAAAGCTGTGGCACTGGGGCAAAGGCGATTTTGGCGAGATGTGGTGTTCGAATCTCACAGATGAAAACGGCCCTTATATAGAACTGATGACCGGAGTGTTTACGGACAATCAGCCTGATTTTACGTGGATAGCGCCTTATGAAACGAGGGAATTTGAACAGTACTGGTATCCTATATTTGATATCGAAGACGTAAAAAATGCCACTGCGGACGCTGCGATAAACGTAGAAAAGAGGGGAAACAATCTCTTTGTCGGCTTAAATGTCACGGGGACTTTTGGCGGCGCGAAGATCAGCGTCAAATATATGGACAAGGAGATATTTGCCGAGGTTGCAGATCTTGATCCTCTAAAGGCCTATCTGAAAGAGATACCGACAGACGGCATGGATATTAAAGATATCAAGGTCGCGGTCACTTCGTCTGACGGCAAGCTGCTTGTTGATTATAAAACCTATATCCGGGGAGAGAAAGCGCCGATAGAAATCAGAAAACCCGTAAAACGCCCCGGCGAATATGAAAATATAGAAGAGCTTTATATAAACGCTCTGCATCTTGAGCAATACAAACAGCATAATTATGACGCTGAGGAGTACTACAAAGAAGCTCTGCGCCGTGATCCGGGCGATATTCGCTGCAATACCGCCATGGCGAGGATAAGCCTACGACACGGCAACTTTGAAGAATGTGTTTCATATGCCCAAAAAGCGGAAGAAAGGATTCTTTCAAGAAACCAGCACAGTCCCGACGTGCAATTTTTGTATCTCAAAGGCGTCGCGCTCACATATCTCGGACGTACCGGCGAGGCTTACGACGCTTTTTATAAAGCGTCATGGGAATATGCTTATCGCGGAGCGTCTTTGTTTGCAATGGCCAAAATTGACTGCGGACGCGGAGATTACGAGTCGGCCTTAAACAAGCTCGACGACGCATTAAAGCTGAATGTGGGAGGAACCGGCGCAAAGCATTTAAAAGCCGCCATTCTTCGAATCCTCGGCAGGACTCAGGAGGCAAAGGCGCTCGTAGAGGAGATTTTGTCTGAAGATAAATTGAATCTTCCCGCCCGCTTTGAAAAGATGCATTATGAGGACGTTTCCGATGAGATAAAGGAAATGTTCGGACTTCATCCGGAAAATTATATCGACGTACTGTCCGATTATATCAGTGCAGGATTGTATAAAGAAGCGCTTTACGCAGTAGATATTATCGGAACGGATTATCCGCTGACAGGCTACTATGCTGCATATTGCTCCGATAAGCTCGGAAACGCAAAAAAAGCTTTGGAATATTGCATTGCGGCTGAAGGCATGGATGAAGGAATATGCTTCCCCGCAAGACATCTTGACATTCTTGTTTTGGAAGCCGCGATGCGCATTTATCCTGAAGGAGCCAAGGCATGTTATTACCTGGGTTGTCTTCATTATGACAAATTTAATTTTGACAAGGCGATAGCATTATGGGAAAAAGCGGTAGAACTTGACAGGCTTTATGGCAAGGCATACAGGACGCTTGCGTTTGCCTATTTTGACAAGAAAAACGATCCCTTTAGCGCAAAAGTCTGCATGGAAAAAGCGCTCGCGCTTTTACCGGATGTTCCCAGGCTGATCATGGAGTATCAGCAGCTTCTTAAAAATATGGATTATTCTCCGGAAACGAGGCTTGATGTTTATGAAAAATACAGTTCGCTCATGCTTGCGCGTGATGACTGCTATCTGGATAACATCACCTTAAAGTGCATGACGGGGAAATACCGCGAAGCGATTGAGCTGGCTCAAAACCGCAGATTCCACATATATGAGGGCGGAGAAGGAAAGCTGACCAAACTCCATGCATGGATGCATGTTTTATACGGAAACGAGCTTGCAAAATCCGGAAAATATGATGAAGCCGAAATGATATACGGCAAGGGCGTCGATATGCCAAAGTCATACGGAGAAGCCAAAACATTCTTTAACCAGGAAGCGCATATTTATTATTATATCGGTCTGCTTAGGGAAAAGAGGGGAGAAGATCCGACAGAAGCCTTTGAGAAAGCTTCGGAATACAAAGCGGCAGTTTCGGAAATATCGCTTTATCGTGCGCTGGCATTAAGAAAGCTCGGACAGTATTCGCAGGCACGCAGGATACTTGAAGAAATGATTGAAAAAGCAGATTCCCAGATCGAAAACAGCGATCTTAGAAGCTATTACAGTGTGGGAAGCCCTGCTCCGCTTCCTTTTGAGGATGATATCGTAAAAAAGAACCTTATGGAAGGTTATACGCTTAAAGCCTTTGCACTTCTCGGACTCGGAAGATTCAACGAGGCGGACGAATATATCCGCAAGGCTGAGGAAATCTTCAAATATGATTTCACGGTACTGGTATATAAAACCGTTTGCGAAGAAATCAAAAAAATCTGAGGAGAGAGGGAGATTATAATGGGTTATCAATATTGGAGACTTGACATACTTAAAAAGCTTTGCATCGACGCTTTTTTGAAATTCGGTTTTTCATCTGAGGAAACGGCGATCATTACGGACGTACTTCTTACAAGTGATCTTTACGGAATCGAAAGTCACGGAATGCAGAGACTTACGAGATATCACAAAAATATCAAAAAAGGCATTATACATATCAACGCAAAACCCGAAGTGGTTTTTGAAACGCCGGTTTCAGCTGTTATAGACGGGCATGACGGAATGGGACAGGTTATATCTTATAACGCCATGAAGCTTGCCATCGAAAAAGCAAAAAAAACCGGTATGGCAATGGTGACCGTTAGAAATTCCAATCATTACGGCATAGCGGGTTATTACGCAAGAATGGCCGCAAAGGAAGGGCTGATAGGAATATCGTGCACAAACACAAATGCGATAATGGTGCCTACGAACGGAAAAAGCGCAATGCTCGGAACAAATCCGATCGCTGTATGTGTGCCTGCAAAACCCTACGACTTTTTCTTTGATGCTTCTACGACCGTTGTTACAAGAGGAAAGCTCGAGGTATATAATAAATTGGATCATCCTATGCCTAAAGGATGGGCGATAGACGAAAACGGGCGCGTCAGCACTTCTGCCGGTCACGTTCTTTCCAATATTGCAAAACATGACTTCGGCGGAATTCTTCCGCTCGGAGGCGACTCTGAAATGTTTGGCGGCCATAAAGGATACGGATGGGCTATGGTCTGCGAGATCTTTTCCTCGATCATCTCAATGGGTACGACCAGCAATGAAACGGGAAAAGACGGAAGAGGACTGATATGCCACGGATTTGCTGTAATAGATCCGGCTATTTTCGGAAATCCGGAAGAAATAAAAGAACATCTTTCGGCATACCTTGAAAAGCTGCGTAACTCGCCTGCTGCCGACGGAGCTGACAGAGTATATACCCATGGAGAAAAAGAAATCCTTACAATGGAAAGCAAAGATGCGGAAGGTATCCCGGTAAATGACAATACGATGATCGAGGTCATGGATCTATGCAAAGATATCGGGCTGGAATTCTCGGATTATTTCGGCGATTACGTGCCGCCGGAAAGCAGCTTTAAAGGAAATCCCATCTGATAAATCATTCCCGCATTATTAAAATGCGGGAATTACTTTTGTATAAAAATAAATCATATTTTTATTAACAGTCATGATACAATACAAAAAAAGCTATCAGGAAGGTAAAAAATGAAAAAGATCACGTTTGCAATTCTCGGAATGGGAAATCGAGGCACGCAGTATGCCTTAAAGCAGCTTAAGTATCCGGAGGAAATGGAAGTTACCGCGATTTCAGATACACGAAAAGTCAGGCTCGAGGCGGCAAATAAATATCTAAGGCTTCCTGCCGACCGTATTTTTGACAGCGCAGAAAAGCTGCTTGAAATGCCAAAGCTTGCAGACATCATGATAGTCGCCACTCAGGACGCTCAGCATAAAGATCATGCGATAGCGGCTATGCAAAAAGGATACGATCTGCTGCTTGAAAAACCTATTTCAAACAGACAAAGCGACTGTATTGATATTTTGAATGAAGCGGAAAAACTCGGCAGAAAAGTATTTATCTGCCACGTGCTGCGCTATACTGTTTTTTATCAGCAGATAAAGCGGCTTATCAGCGAAGGCGTGATAGGAGACGTCGAGACAGTGGAAGCTGCCGAGCTTGTAGGAGCTCACCATTATGCCCATAGCTACGTGCGCGGAAATTGGCACCGTGAAGAAAAATCCAGTCCGATGATACTTGCAAAAAGCTGTCATGATATGGATATCATTTCATGGATCATAGGAAAAAGATGTGAAAAACTCAGCTCTTTTGGGTCTTTGAATCATTTTAAATCCGAAAATTGCCCCAAAGAAGCAGCGGATCGCTGCTTTAAGTGCCCTGTAAAGTGCCCTTTTAATGCAAACAAATATTATCTTTCGCGCATACCCGGCTGGCCGTCAAACATCCTTCATCCGGAGCCTACGCCCGAAAATATCACGGAGATCCTTAGTACTTCAGATTACGGAAGGTGCGTTTATAAAATGGACAATGACGTAGTCGATCATCAGACTGTAAATATGCTTTTTGAAGGCGGTATAACAGCCACTTTCCAAATGTCCGGATTTACAAACAGGCAGACAAGAACGCTGCGGGTCATGGGCTCCAAAGGAGAAATATGGGGAGATTTCAGAGAAAAAGAGCTGTACTATCAAAGGTTTGGAGAAGATGTTGTAAAAGTGGATCTTGAAAGCCTGTGCGATGATTTTCACGGTCACGGGGGCGGAGATGCAAGACTGATCTATGATGTCATAAGATATATGCGGGGAGATGTCTTTGACACTTCCTCAATGACGACTATAGACAGATCGATAGACAGTCATATAATGGCCTTTGCCGCAGAAAACAGCAGAAAAAACGGCGGAGAGCTGATTAATCTTTACGAATACAAAAAAGAAGCGGGATTGTAAATAGTTATAAACTGACAAAAAGAAAAGGTTTCGGAAGATCCGAAACCTTTTTGATTAATAAATTTAAACGTCTGCTCTGGGGATAAACGTGATGCGCAGATTCGTACAGCCGTGAGGCACCATTTCGCACATCACTTCACTTCCCTCAACCTTTACCGGAACCTCATAGGTTTCAGGCGTCCGGTCTCCGGTGGCGCTGTTTACATAAGGCGCGAGATACATAGGAACTTCCAGTGTGATGGGCGGATCTTCCCAAACGTATCCTGTGACGTCTCTCTCTTTTACTTTGATCCGATCGGGAGAGAGATTTTCATCGATTGCTCTTGTCCACGAACCGCTTATCCTTGCGAAAAATGCAGTTTTATCCGGAGCAAAAGACAGATCAGGATTGCATTTGTACCAGGTCCATCCGTCGGGCAGAGGAGTCACGGGATCTCCGGGATAAGGTATCCATGTCTCAGGCACTTTAAGAGCATATACCAAAGGACCTCTCGATATGCAGATGGGAAACTTTGAATTTGCCGCGCTATCATCTACCTTTTCTATCTTGATTTCCATAGGAAAACGTATTTCAACACGGTCGCCGCTGCTGATATGTTTTTCCAGCAGAACAAATCCATCGTCGCAGCGTGTAAAGGCTGTTTCTTCACCGTTGACAGTAAAAACAGGAGATTTGCACCACCCCGGAACTCTCAGATGAAGAGGAAGGCGCGAGGCTTTGTTAAATATAAGCGTGATCGTGTCTCTGAACGGATATAAGGTATCCATTTCAAAAGAAAAAGCTTCAGCTTCAACCTTGCAGGGCCCGTAGCAGAAGAGATAAGGGGCGTTGTCCTTATCTGTCATACACATTCCGCGGACATATTCTGGGATGATCTGAATCGCCTGAGTAGGACAGCAAGCGGTCCGAAAACATGGTGAGTAGGTTCCCATATCGGGGCCGATGCCGGTCAGTGAAGACCTGTGATTTGCAAAAAGCTGATTCGGGGCGGTCATATACGCGATCGCGCGTTCATCTTTTTTTCTTGCTCCCTGTGCTCCGTTAAAAAGGGCAAGCTCAATATTGTCGGCAAAATGCGCCTGCCCGGTGATCATAGCAAGCCAGGCAAAAGAATGATTAAAGGTATTGAAATTACAGTATTCGGTCTCGCAGGTCGCGCCCTTCGGACTGAGATATTCGGCGCATGAGCTCGGGCCTCCGGTAGGCTGAATAATCCTTTCGACCGCTTTTTTCATTGCTTTAAGGCTGGCATTTAAAAGTTTTTCATCACCGTTTGCCAAATATAAAAGGGCAGGGTGTTTAAGGTCTTCGCCGTATGCCACAACATGCATTGAACCGTAAGGCAATTCGTCTGAAAGATACTGAGAAACCTTGTTTTGCCATTTGGAGTTGTCTTCAAGCCAGTTAAGCCAGTCCTCGCAAAAATCAAGGAGACGCTTATCTGCGGTATATGCATATACAACGATCATGGGCTCCGTAATAACAGCGCCCACATAGTCAGTCTTGTTATCTTTCCATTTGTCGCAGAACCACAACAGTCCGCGGTAAACAGCATTGAAGACGTCGCTTCTTCCTGTCGCTTCATAAAAGCTGAGAAGAGCACGATAGCACCAGGCGGCGCTCCATGCGTTATAATCCACATATCTGTCTGTGTTTTCCGGAAATCCTCCGAGATACCCGTCGGGCTCCTGATGAGCGATAACGGCATTCACCCATGCCGTGGCTTTTTTAATAAGTTCTTTGTCATTAAGAGTAAAAGCGAGCTGAACAAGTCCGGTCCAGTAGCTTCCTGAAATCTCGCTTGACCAGCCTGCGGCAAAGGTGGGATCAGCAGGCTTGTGCGAGGGCGGGAGGCTTTTAAAAGCTGAATAATTGATAAAAGGAGTAGCGATCATATCGGGCTCGAGCTCGTCCAGATGACCGCCTATTCCGTCTTTGTTGCGCAAAAGCTGCTCATATATCCAGCCTTTGGCTGTAATGCTTCCGAGAGGAAGACGCTGGAGTTTGTTGTATGTTTTAGTTTTGGTAAATTCAGATAGAATGTTCATAAAACAAGACTTCCTTTGTTTTTCAGAATAGATCTGTCATTCCGCACGGCCTGTTGGGAAACGCACGGAAAAAGTCTTCGCATTTTCCGTTTATCTTTACTCCGTCACAATAGAGCGCGGAGCAAAGTCCGTAGGACATAAAACCGTGGATAAGCTGCGTAATGGCAGGCATATTTGCTTCTATATCACAGACAAAATCATTATCAAGCTTTGTAATGGTTCCCTTTCCGTCTTTATAATCGACTCTCCATGCACCGGAGGTAAGATCTTTTGAAAAAGGAGATTTTTCACAATCCGTTACCCGAAGTGTAAAGCTTCCCGGAGCATCAGGGTATTCAAATGATTCCAAGAGCGTTGCCATATCGTGGAAACGCGCGCAAAGATCCGGAACGGATGTCAGACGGATATATTTGTAGTCCCGCAAAACCAGCTCGACCTCGGGAGCCATGCCCACGTTATGGAAAATAACGTTATCGACTTCGCCGTCATACATTCTGATAAATCCGAGAAGCCTGCGCAGAACGTCCATTGAGTCAAAGACAATTTCGTCAACGTGAATCGTACCGAAAAGATGATGATGCTCCTGCCTAAGTTCTTTGCGGAACATGATATATCCGTTTGGAGAGCCGTTCTCGTCGCGTGAAAGATAATACAGGATCCCCTTGCTGAAGTCATACGTAAACGGACCGCCGTTTGTATATCCCGAACAAATGGTGGGCTCTGTGGTTGCAAGAGTGCCTTCTCTTAAAAAAATGGCATTTCTCTTAAGACAGAAGCGATTGTGCGCCTGTTCGAGATCTTTTGTGCCATCCTCAAGGCTTATACGTTCAAGAGCATGATATCTGGGGATAAAATCGAGTTTTTCGATCGGAAATTCGATTATCCTGTGATCAGCAATCCTCTCATATCCGAACATCCTGTAATAATTAAATGAAAAAGGATGCAGATAACTGACAAGACAGCCTGTATCTTTGATTATTCTGTCAAGAAGTTCAAAGCAGTGCTTGGCAAGACCGAAACGGCGAAATTCAGGCTCGATAAAAACCGCTCCGATAGCCATGGCTTTTACCTTTGCGCCGTTAAGAGAAGCGGTTAGCACGTTGCCCTTACATCTTCCGATCCGTCGGTCGTTTTCGTCGTAGATACGTATCAGATACAGACCGTCGATCTCTTCCATTCGAAAGATGAAACCGTTATATTTTTCATCGATAAGATAAGACATTTTTGCCCCTTTTATTATTCTACAGTCATGACGACTTTGCCCTGATGTTTGCTCTGATATAAAATATCCTGAGCCGCTTCCGCTTCGGTGATGGGAAGCACCTTGTAAATCGTAGGTCTGATCTGCCCGCTCTCAATCTTGGGCCATATGTCGCGAACGAGGCAGGAGAGGATATGGGCCTTCATTTCGGGAGTTCTTGAACGCAGGGTGCTGCCTATGATTCTGACGTTGCGGACGTATATGTTTTTCAGATCGATCTGAGTATATTGCCCTGCAAGCGCGGCTATCATGATCCAGCGTGCGGCATGTTTAAGATAATGAATGCATTTGCCCATTATCTCTCCTCCGAGACAGTCGATAGCCACGTCAACGCCTCTGCCGGCGTCAAGCTCTCTTTTTAAGACCTCGGTGATGTTTTCTTTTCTTGTATTGACAATAATATCTGCGTTTAAATGCTTTATGGACTCGGCCTGCTCGTCGGATATTACCGTAGTGATCACGCGCACGTTAAAAGCTTTGGCCATCGGAATGATAACGCTGGCAAGACCGCTTGCTCCTGCATTCATAAGCAGCGTGTCGCCGGGCTTGATATTTCCTTCGATGAAAAGATTCAGATATGCGGTAGCGGACGCTTCGGGAATAGCTGCTGCTTCCACCATGGAACAGCCCTTTGGAACGGGCATGAGCATATCGTATTTTACGTTTGCGTATTGTGCATATCCGCCGCCGCCAAGCAGCGCGCATACTTTATCGCCCACCTTCCAATCGGACAGCTTGGCGGCTTTTTCACCGACCTTGACGATCGTTCCCGCAATTTCGAGTCCCATCCAGTCAGGACAGCCGGGAGGCGGAGGATAATCGCCTTCTCTCTGCATCAGGTCAGCGCGGTTGAGCGCGGCCGCGGCAATCTTTACAATACAGTCCTTGGGACCGCATATGGGATCCGGAACGTCGTCCCATCTGAGACTGCGATCATCATTTATCAATACAGCTTTCATTTGTTTTCCTCCAAAAATATTAGATTTTTTTATATCCGTTAATCAAGTCTGCTCCAGTCGAATTGTACCACAATCGGAAAGTTCTTGTCATTGATAAGCCTTGAAAAAGCTTCCTGACAATCCGCAGGAGAGTAATAGACGCCCGTCATGCGCTTTAAGTCGATCCGTTTTCCCGCACAAAGCTTTAGAACAGACAAAATGTCGTCTTTATGTGTAAAATAACCCGGATATGATTCATAATCCGGACGAGCGGCCGTATGAGCGCCTATCATTGTAATTCCCGGACCGTGAACCTTTCGGTAATAATCGATCGTAAAGTTTTTATCCCTGGTGCAGCCAAGTAATGCAATACGGCCGAATTTTGCCATGCAGTCAAGAGCCGTATCAAGAGCGGATCCAAAACCCGTCACTTCCACGGCGGTATTTGCTCCGCCTCCCGTAAGCTCTTTCACTTTTGAAGAAAAATCCGGATCAAAGGGATCGAGAGCATAATCGGCTCCGTTTCTGAGGGCTTCTTCTCTGCGCGAAGCAACCGGGTCTGCCGCAATGACCGGAACAGCTCCCGCGGCCTTTGCCAGCAAAACGGCAAGCTGCCCGAGAAGGCCCTGCCCCATGACGAGCATGGATTCGCCTATTTCAAGCCGTGTTTTTCTGATGGCGGCAAGCGGAAACGTGGCAATAAAACTGATGGCTGCTTCGTCAAAACTTACAGCCTCATCAGGAATCTTCACGACTTTTTTTGCCGGAACGATATTGTAATCCTTATGGGAACCCAGAAATACGACGACTCTGTCACCGGGCTTTAAGCCTTCTACGCCTTCGCCGACCTCAGTAATCACGCCTGCGCTGCTGTAACCGGCTGTGCGGGGGAAATCAGGCTCTTTTAAGGGGCCTTTGAGACTGGTATTTAAGTCGCCGGTGATATGCGCCCTTTCAGTGCCGCTGCTGATAGTGCTGATAGCGGTTTTTACGCAAACCTGGCCGGGTTTTAGCGACTCCTCATGAGAAAGGAGTTCGGCTTTACCGATTCCGGTAAAAACAATCTGTCTTATTTTCATTTCAACCTCCGACGTTAACGATAAAAAAATTATATAAAAGATAGAAATGATGTCAACACGAGCCGGCTTTGCATAATTATATTTGAATACTTTTTAATTGGATATGTTGTGAGACGAAACAGGCTCTGTTTATCGGGCGGTTTTTTGCGCTGTAACAACCTGTTTTCGCGGTTTGAGCAAAATACAGTAATCCGCGAAAATGAGAGCACGTTTTTTTGTATTTTAAATGTTTTTACATATTGATAAAATCTTCGTAAAGATAGAAATATATATGTTTCAAAACGGTTTACAAAGCATTATTCATCGCATTCCGTAGGAATATCCTGTTTTAACGGCAATAACAGCCGTAAAATCAGATTTGGTAGAAATGCAATTATATATAATATTGTGATTGCGAGATTTCGAAACATATAATAAAACAAACGTTTTTACTAAGTCGGATTACGTGTTTTTTGAGGTAAAACTGCAATGAAAGGATCAGCATTTAAATGTGAAGAGGCGTATTATTTCCTTCTTCCCGACCAGGCCCCTCCTTTCTGGGTCTCCAATGCCGGAATAACCAACTGCGACGAAACTTACCTTATGAAGAGAGAGTTTTCATCGACTACGGTTATTGAATATATTTATTCCGGAACGGGCACGTTATGGGTGGAACAAAACGAGTATCACCCTTCAGCCGGGGATATTTACATCCTTCCGGAGCATTCAAAGCATACATATTATCCGGACCCGAAAAACCCTTGGAAAAAGATTTTCGTGAATCTCAGAGGAACCGCTGTCAGCGGACTGATACAGGCATTTGGGCTTCATCAAAGGATCCTGTATCACCAGTGCGGTGAAATGGCTCCTATATTTGAAAAGATTTTTGAAATCGTTCAGATGGAGTCCCCGGCAGAGACAATAATGGACGAATGTGCCATGCAGATCATGAAACTGCTGATATCCCTTCACCGTCATGAGATGAACAATCCGGATATTCCCAATGAAGTACAGACCATCAGACGTTTTATTGACAGCAATTACTTTAAGAACCTTACAATGGGTGATATATCCACGTCTATATACCGCTCAAACGATTATACAAAAAAACGTTTCAAGCAGTATTACGGGACTACGCCTTATGCATATTATCTTGATTTAAAGCTGATGCATGCAAAATATATGCTCAGGCGCACAAATCTCTCCGTCAAGCAGATCGCTGACAGGCTCGGATATAAGAGCGACAGATATTTTTCCCGCAGATTCAAAGAGTCTGTCGGAATGACAGCAACACAATACAGAAGATTAAATACGGTAACCGGTCCGGGTTCCGGAGGAGGCAGCGAATGAATATACTTGCCGTAGGCGCGCATCCCGATGATATAGAGTGCATGTGTGCCGGTACTCTTGCAAAGTATGCGGCTAAAGGCCACAAGATTTTTATGGCGACAGCGACAAACGGAAATTGCGGATCGGCAATTTTGCCGATGGATGAGATCGCAAGGATCAGGAAAAAAGAAGCAGAGGCTTCAGCCGCTGTGATCGGAGCTGAATATATCTGTCTCGATTATGATGATGAAATGTTTTTTGACGAGGGAAGAGAGACAAGACTCAAATTTATTGAGCTTGTGCGTTACTGCAAGGCGGACGTGATCCTCACTCACAGTCTTCGGGACTACAATCCCGACCACATGCTTACGGGAAAGATCATAAATGATATCGCGGTGATGATCCCCGTAGCCCACATCAAAACTCCATCGGCACCAAATGACGTGATACCGTCTATCTGGCATTTTGAACCTTCCTGCGGAATGGGCTTTAATCCCACAGATTACGTGGATATTACAGATACGTATGAGACAAAGATGCAGATGCTCGGCTGTATGGAGAGCCAAAAGGCATGGATGGCCGCGAATTATAAAACGCTTGAAGATGAGGACGCGTTTTTTAAAGGCGTTCGTATAATGGCTGAATTTCGCGGAATGCAGGCCGGATGCAAATATGCTGAAGGCTTTATAAGAGCAATGGACGCCTACAGAGGGCGCTTGAACGAAAGAGTCCTTCCGTGAGGACTTTGGCAGAACACCTGATAAAAAGGAAAAACAACTATGAGAAAACGATTATTTGCAATTATCATTTGTCTGACCATGGTGATTTCGTACTTCCCGGGCAATATAGCAGCGGACGTCAGTACGGAACCGGAGAAATCGTGCGAGCACCTGGAACTCGACAACTGGCAGAAGGTAAATAAGACTACCGGACTTCCCGTGACGTCGGGAAGCTACGTTCTGACAGAAGACATAGAACTTACTTCTGTATGGCAGATCAATGACGGCGTTGATATAAAGCTTTGCCTGAACGGAAAAAATATTGTTCAGACAAAATCGGGCCAGAGGGTCATCTATGTCAAAGGCGGAACACTTTCCGTTTATGACTGCATAGGGGCAGGGTCCATTACGGGTGCAAATGTTACTGCCGCCGGAGCGGGAGTGCGTGTGGACGGAAACGGAGTCTTCAATTTCCATGGCGGCATCATCAAAGGAAATATCACTACGGGTCTTGGCGCCGGAGTTTACGTTACAAAAGGTACTCTTAATATGTACGGCGGCGAGATCTGCGACAATCACGCTGACTCGGACGGCGGCGGTGGTATCGGTATGAACGGTTCTGCCGTGATCAATATTTACGGCGGAAAGATTAGTTCAAATACCGCAAAAAACGGCGGAGGCATAATGGTACAGAGCAGCAACAATGCTGTTTTGATAAAAGATGCCGAAATTACCGGAAACACTGCGACAGTTAACGGAGGAGGAGTATATTCGGGAGGAAATACTCAAAAACAGGTCACTGTCGGAGGAAATCTTAATATTACAGGCAACAAGGCTGCCGGAAAAAACAGCAACCTTTTTATCCCCAATAATTCCACCCAGGATCGTTCCGTAAAACAGACGGATCTTGCAGTCTCTGCAAGGATCGGAGTTTCGGTCAACAATAATTCCTATTCGAAAATAGTTTATGCCGGAGCCGACTCAAATTCGGCTTCCTGCTATATACCCGATGACAGCACCAGATACGTGTCTTACAGCGAAGGGGCGCTTTCATTGGCGGCAATACCTTCCGGAGCGTCTGCGCATGCAAATACTTCCGGATATGAGCCCTGTAATCATACTGAAGG
Source organism: Lachnospiraceae bacterium UBA3774 (assembly GCA_002369255.1). Lineage (GTDB taxonomy): Bacteria > Bacillota > Clostridia > Lachnospirales > Lachnospiraceae > UBA3774. Next base: position 1,680 of record DFFO01000044.1, on the reverse strand, counting down.
GCCTTGGACTGCATGGTATGGTCAAAATGCGCTTCCCACGGAAAGCGGACGGTATTTCCTGTCTTATGACGTAAGCCTTGGCGGAACGTGGACGGTTTCGGCAGGAACAAGCATTACGCTTTGTCTGAACGGAAAAAATATCACTCAGTCTCAGACGGGGGCGTGTGTTATAACCGTGGCCGGAGGAGAGCTTAACATCTGCGATTGCACTGCATCGACTGAAAACGAAGTTTATACAGCCGGAAAGATTGGAGGCGCGAAAAACGTCACAGCCGCAGGCGGCGGAATAAGAGTAGAAAACAACGGTATTTTCCGCCTTTATGACGGGATCGTCAGTGATAATGAAACAAAATCAAACGGCGGCGGTATTTACGTGAACGGAGCCTACGTTTATATGTTCGGCGGAAGCATAGAAAACAACAGCGCTGCAGGATACGGCGGCGGCATATGCACAGCGGCAAATGTCACGGCTGAGATAACAGGCGGCGTCATAAAAGGCAACAGCGGTTTAAGGGGCGGCGGCATTTCTGTTGAAAACCCCGGAAGCGTACTTCTTAAAGACGTTTCCATTACAGATAATACAGCGACCGGGTACGATGAGACAAATACCAATCACCGCGGCGGCGGAGGAGTATTTGTAAACGGAAACAAAACAGTTACTTTAAGCGGAATCGTCAGAATAACCGACAATACGAAAAACGGTATTCCGTCAAATCTTACCGTAGGCCACAACAGAGTTGCAATTGAAAAGAACTTTGATTCGAAGTCTGTCATCGGAGTCGGAGTATATCCTGCAAACAATGCCGACTATACCAGAGCGGTTTCTTTGGAATCATCTTCAAATGTATCTTGTTATACTGCTGATGACGTTGATACTGTTGCGCAGGAAGACGGCAATATTTTGCATATTATTGCAAAACCCGCCGGTTATGATGATACGCACTCGGGTTCGCATGAAAACTGCGGACATCCGAACGGCAAATGGATCGCATGGGGTTATACGGACAGACTTCCGGTATCGGCAGGCAACTATTATCTTACCGGAGATGTGACTCTTGGCAGCGTCTGGAACGTAAACAAGGGATACGAGATAACGTTGTGTCTTAACGGACACAAGATCACGCAAAAGACGGATAATACCCGTATTTTGTCAGTCTCCGAGGGAACTGTAAATATATGCGACTGCACGGCAGGCGGATCCGGCAGCTCTTATAAGGCTGGCGTTATATCCGGAGCGGACGTTGACGATAACGGCGCGATCCTTGTAAACGGAGCAAACAGCAGATTAAATCTATACAACGGCATCATTTCAGGTAATACCGCTAAAAACGGCGGAGCCATCTATGTGGACGGCGGCGCGTCAGTTACAGTCTATGGAGGCACGATTAGCGGAAACAGGGCTGTCTCAAACGGCGGCGGAATCTGTGTAAACAACGGATCAGCCACACTTGACGGGGGTCTAATCACCGGCAATCAGGCTGATAACGGCGGCGGTATCCGAACAAACAAGAACGGTTCATTTAAACTTGTTTCCGGCGAAATAACAGGCAACTTTGCCATGAACAACGGCGGCGGTATTCACGTCGGCGGCTCTCTTGTCATGAGCGGCGGAAGTATCACAAACAATGGTTCGAAAGACAGCGCGCTTACTACAAGCGGCGGCGCAATAGCAGTTTCCGG
>DFFO01000037.1 GCA_002369255.1 Lachnospiraceae bacterium UBA3774 | reverse complement strand
TCATGCGCCGCTACATGATGCGCATTGCGGAGCGTATTGCGAAAGAAAACGAATGCCTCGGCCTCATTACAGGAGAGAGCATCGGACAGGTTGCGTCCCAGACTCTGGCTGCCCTGGCGGTTACCAACGAGGTCTGCACACTGCCCGTCTTCCGTCCTCTGATCGGCTTCGATAAGGAAGAGATCGTCCAGGTGTCCAAAAAGATCGGCACCTATGAGACCTCTATCCTGCCCTATGAGGACTGCTGCACGATCTTTGTGGCAAAGCACCCCGTCACAAAGCCGAAGCTCGAGATCATAAAACGCTCCGAGCAAAAGCTTTCCGGCATTATAGACGAGCTTGTCCAAAAGGCCGTTGATGAGACGGAGGTTATAGAAGTCGCCCCGTAAATGACGCAAAAAAATCCGCCCTTTTCGCCAAGGACGGAAGAGATGCATATGCAAAAGATTACTGCTCGATGATATAGGGAGCGAGAGCCTCAATGACTTTATCTGCCTCCTGATCGGAATGAATGGCAAGATCGACCGGCTTTGACAGATCGAGACTGAAAATGCCCATAATGGACTTTGCGTCTATGACGTATCTGCCCGAGATCAGATCAAAATCGCCGTCAAAGAGCGCGATGGTATTTACAAAGTCGTGAACTCTGGGAATGGAACCGAGATTGATTTTAACTGTACGCATGAAGTACTCCTTTCGTAAGATAATACTGAAATTATGATAATATTTAAGCAATGAAAAGTCAAGCGGATGAAAAACTGAATAAAGTGGCTTTCCACAATCTCGGCTGCAAGGTCAACGCTTATGAGACAAATGCCATGATCAGACAGTTTGAGGAAAACGGCTACCGGATCGTGGACTTTGATGAAAAAGCGGATATTTATATCGTAAATACGTGTACCGTGACGGGAATCGCGGACAAAAAGTCCAGGCAGATGCTTCATCGTGCAAAAAAACGTAATCCTGATGCCATAGTTGCGGCAGTGGGCTGTTATGTTCAGGCCGATCCGGAAAGAGTAAAAAAAGATCCCGACGTTGATATCGTGATCGGCAACGATTTAAAATCCAAGGCCTTTGAACTGATCACCGCGAAAAAGAGCGATTATATAAACATCGGCAAATCGGACTGCTTTGAAAGCATGACCCCTGGCGTGCCGCAGTCAAGGGTAAGAGCTTTTTTAAAGGTTCAGGACGGATGCAACCAGTTTTGCAGTTATTGCCTGATACCTTACGTAAGAGGCCGCGTCAGAAGCATTGAAGAGGACGAGGCGGCGGCGCAGATAAGCAATCTCGTCTCGGGAGGCATAAAAGAAATCGTTCTGACGGGAATACATCTTAGCTCATATGGTACGGACGTTAAAAACGGACAAATGGGCCCCGGGCTTCTTTCTCTTATAAAACGAGCCTCAGAGCAGGCGCCGGGAAGCCGCATACGGCTCGGATCGCTTGAGCCGCGCATCATTACGCCCGGATTTGTAAACGAATTGTCCCGCGTCGAAAACCTTTGCCCGCATTTTCATCTGTCGCTTCAAAGCGGGTGTGATGCTACGCTTAAGCGTATGAACAGGCATTATACCGCAGAGCAGTACAGACAGGCGGTAGACCTGCTTCGGGACGCATTTGAGCATCCGGCTATCACTACGGACGTGATTGTTGGTTTTCCCGGAGAAACGGACGGGGAATTTGAAACAACGAGACGGTTCCTTGAAGATATCCGCCTTTATGAGATGCATATTTTCAAGTATTCGCTCAGGCAGGGCACGGCCGCAAGCAGGCTCCCGGGCCGCGTAAGTCCAATGGACGCTCAAAAACGCAGCGAAATACTTTGCTCCATGTCAGAGAAAAACAAATCGGAGTTTGAAAAGTATTACCGGGGCAGAGAGACGATCGTGCTTGCCGAAGAAGAAATAGAAAAAAACGGAAAGAAATATCTTACGGGACTAAACCCGGAATACGTCAGATTTGACGTTCCGGCGGATCTGGGAAAAGTCGGAGATTTTATAAAGATCTGTCCATAGACCGTTTTATTGCATTACTGCGGTTTTTTTTGTAAAATAAGCCTTAGCGTTAAAAGGAGAAAAATATGTCTGAAACAGGAAAAACCATTACGGTTGCGCTTGACGCGATGGGAGGAGATAATGCCCCCGCCGCGATCATCGACGGCGCTTTTTTGGCGCTTGAAAAAGAACCGCGCCTTAAAATACTGCTTATCGGGCAGCAAGGCGCTATACTTTCAGCTATCGGAGACAGACCCGTCGATAAAGAAAGACTCGAAGTGATAAACGCTTCCGAGGTTATAGAAATGGCCGAGCATCCGGTAAATGCGATCCGCAAGAAAAAGGATTCTTCGATAGTGGTCGGCCTTAATCTCGTAAAAGAAAACAAAGCGGACATTTTTGTTTCGGCGGGAAGCACGGGCGCCGTGCTTGTCGGAGGACAGCTCATTGTCGGCAGGATAAACGGCATAGACCGCACGCCTATAGGCGCGGTTTATCCTACGGTCAGGGGAGCGTCGCTTTTGATAGATACCGGGGCAAATATGGATCCGCGTATCAAAAACATACAGCAGTATGCCGTTATGGGCACCATATATATGAAAAACGTAATGGGGATAGAAAACCCTACGGTAGGTCTGCTTAATATCGGCGCTGAGGAAGAAAAAGGCAATGCTTTTTACGTTCAGGCTCATCAGGCGCTCAAAACGCTTGACGGGGTAAACTTTATAGGAAACGTGGAGGCCAGAGACTTTCCTCTTGGCCTTGCGGACATCATCGTCTGTGACGGGTTTACCGGGAATATTATACTTAAAAATTACGAAGGGACCGCTAAGGCGCTGAAAGACATGATCATGACGAGCATCAAGAGCACCCTTAAGTCTTCGATCGGAGGTCTTTTGATCAAATCCGCTCTGAAAAAGACGCTCAAAAAGATGGACGCCAGCGAGTACGGCGGCGCGCCGCTTTTAGGTCTCAAAGGACTTGCGGTAAAGACTCACGGCAGCGCGAAGGCAAAAGAAATATACAATACTCTTATGCAGTGCCCGACGTTTGTTGACAATGACATAGTCGGAAAAATATCGGAATCGATAGCGGAGCTTAACGTTTCCGCCGAAAATACAGATTCAAATAAATGAGAAAAGGAGTTTTATTATGGATTTCAGAATGATTCAGGAAATTGTTGCACAGGTGCTTCAGATCAGCCCCGATGACGTCGGAATGGATAAACACTTTGAAAAGGATCTCGGCGCCAACTCGCTTGACAGAGTCGAGATAGTAATGAATCTTGAAGACAGACTCGGTATAGCTATTCCCGATGAGGATCTCGAAGGCATAGAAACCGTTGCCGACGCTGTAGAAAAGATACAAAAGCTCCTGTAAAGGCCGGAGGAAGCATGCTTTATCCGGAATTGCAAAAAAACATAGGTTACAACTTTAAAAACGAGAAGCTGCTCGAGCTGGCGCTTACTCACAGTTCATACACAAATGAGCATGGCCTGGGTCATGCTCAGTGTAATGAAAGGATAGAATTTCTCGGAGACGCCGTTCTTGAGCTTGCCAGCTCCGATTATCTTTTCAGAGAACGCGAAGAGCTCACTGAAGGCCATATGACAAGGCTCCGCGCAAGCCTGGTCTGTGAAACGTCGCTTGCACAGGTGGCAAGAGAAATAGAGCTTGGAAAATATATAAAGCTCGGAAAGGGAGAGGACCTTGGAGGCGGCAGAAAACGCGACTCTATCCTTTCAGACGCGCTTGAATCGCTGATCGGCGCGATTTATCTGGACAGTGGCTTTACTAGTGCGAAAGAGTTTGTTTACAGGTTTATCATGCAGGATATTGAAAACAGACACCTCTTTTTTGATAGTAAGACTATTTTGCAGGAAATGGTCCAGGGAGGAACCAATGACGAGATCAGATACGAGCTCGTATCTTCGCAGGGTCCGGATCATGACCGTACCTTCGTTTCCTCGGTCTTTATCGGCGGAAAAAAATACGGCACCGGCGCAGGACGTTCAAAAAAACTGTCCGAACAGCAGGCTGCCTATGAAGCCATCAAAGAAATAAAAAAGTCAGAAAAATAGATCCGGAGTACCATATATGTATTTAAAGAAAATTGAGGCGCAGGGCTTCAAATCATTTGCAAACAAGACGATACTGGAATTCAATCCCGGTATCATGGGCATCGTCGGGCCAAACGGCAGCGGCAAAAGCAATGTAGTAGATGCTGTCAGATGGGTGCTTGGCGAGCAGAGTGCAAAACAGCTGCGCGGCAGCAATATGCAGGACGTTATCTTTGCCGGAACCGCGAGCCGCAAGCCGCAGGGGTATGCATATGTCACTTTGACCATAGACAACAGCGATCACGCGCTTGAGATCGACTACAGCGATATAGTGATAACGAGGCGCGTATATCGTTCGGGAGAGAGCGAATATCTCATAAACGGAAATACGTGCAGGCTCAGAGACATAAACGAGCTTTTTTATGATACCGGTGTAGGAAAAGAAGGTTATTCCATCATCGGACAGGGACAGATAGACAAGATCCTGAGCACAAAGCCGGAGGATCGCAGGGAGCTTTTTGACGAAGCCGCAGGTATTGTCAAATTCAAAAAAAGAAAAGATATTTCCCTAAAGAAACTTGAAAACGAGCAGAACAATCTGCTGCGTGTGACAGACGTATTAAAAGAACTGGAGCGCCAGGTCGGACCGGTAAGGGCGCAGGCCGAGACTGCGAGGACTTATCTGAAACTTCGCGATGAACTCAAAACCTACGAGGTAGGGGCATATTACCGGGAGTCGCAGGAGCTTAGAAAAAGACTTGCGCAGACTGCCGAAAAGCTGGCCGTGGCAAAGGCGCAGTTTGAACAGGCAAGCGGCGCGTCTGTAAAACTGGCGGCGGATTATGATGAGGTCAGCAGATCGAGAGACCGCCTTGACAGACAGATAGAGGAAGACAGGGAAGTTCTTTCTTCGGTAAGTATCGAAAAAGAAAACCTTGACGGACGCATTCGCGTACTTGAAGAACAAGCTGTTTCGCTGCGCACCGCCGAGCAGGAATTAAAAGCGAGACTTGCCGCGCTCGATAAGAGACGCTCCGTTTCCGCCCGCGAAAAAGAAGGCTATACCGCCGAAAAAGGCGAAATAAACGAGCGTATTGACGAAATGGACGACACGCTTGCGGCCGCGCAAAAAAATATCGTGGAGCAGGAGGACGTCATACGCCTTCGGGAACACGACCTTGACGTTATGCAGACGGGCCTTATGGATGAACTGAAAAACAAGGCCGATATTACTGCGGATTCCCAGGGAATAGCAGTAAAGCTCGAGCAGGCGCAGATTTCGCATGATGAAGTGATCGCGTCCATCGCGCTTCTTGAAGAAAAAGCCGCGTCGGTAAGATCACAGTCGGAAAAAGCGGCGCAGGATCTTTCTGAAATGAAAAAGATCATTTCCGAAAAAGAAGCCGACAGTATAAGATGCGCAGAAAAGATAGCAAGATTGGAAGAAAAGCTGTCGGGAACGCAAAAAAACCTTTCCGACAGGCTTTCGGAATATAACGTCGCAGCCGCAAGGGCGGAGACGCTCCGAAATATGGCCGAAAGATACGACGGATACGGCGAAAGCATCAAACACGTTATGAACGCGCGCAGCTCCAAAGACGCTGTCAGAGGAGTTGTCGCCGATATCATAAGCGTTGACAAAAAATACGAGGTCGCCATAGAAACCGCACTCGGCGGCCATATTCAAAACGTGGTAACAAAGGACGAGCGCACCGCAAAGGATATGATCGAATATCTGAAAAGGGAGCGTCTCGGACGCGTCACCTTCCTGCCCATGGACGCGGTCAGAGGAGACGAGCGCGTTGATACGCGGGCGCTTGGCGAGGACGGGATCATTGATACCGCAAACAATCTTGTCAGCTTTGATCCGCAGTATGAAGGAATCGTGAACAGGCTCCTTGGCAGGATCTTCGTTGCGGAAAACATAACCAAGGCTCTTGCCGTAGCAAAAAAATACAATTACAGGCTTCATCTGGTAACTCCGCAGGGTGAATATCTTGCTCCCGGCGGCTCCATCACAGGCGGCGCGTTTAGGAATACCTCGAATCTTCTTTCAAGAAAAAGAGAGCTTGAAGGGCTTGACGCCGAGCTTGACCGGTTAAGATCGGAAGGAGAGGCCCTGCGTTCAGTTATGGAACAGCTCGGAGATGACCTTGAAACCGAAAGAAAATCAAAAGAAGAGACCGACGCCTATATTTCCGACCAAAAGCTCAAAGAGGCTGCGATAAACGCCCAGGCCGAAAGCATTTATTCGGAAAGAGACCGTCTTGACGAAGAATTGACAGGGAAAAAGAGTCAGCGCGAAGACCTGATCATGCTGATAAATGAGCTTGGCCGTAAAGCCGCCGAAGGGACAGCCGCCGCGAAGGAAGCGGAAGAGGCCGAAAACAAGCGGCTCGAAGAAACGCAGAGGGTCGCTGCCGAAATTGACGGCGAAAGACAGAAATTAAAAGGGCTGAACGAAAAGCTCATCGCTCTCCGACTCGAGGCTTCAAAGCTTGAGGAAAGAGACAGCTTCCTTGTTGAAAACATAAATCGTATAAATATCGAACTTGAAGCGATAGACGACGAAAAACGCGAGCTTTTGATGAAATCCGATCCGGAGGGTCTTGCCGCGCTTGCAAAAGAACGCGAAAAGGAAAAGCTTATTAAAAAGACTGCTGAGCTGGCCGGACAGATCAAGGTGCTTTCCGGCAAGGTAGAAGAAAACGCAAAGCAGAGGGACGATCTGTCCGTAAAACAAAAAAGTCTGCTTGCCGAAAAAGATGACAGCGCGGAGCAGGCGGCGAAGCTTGACAAGGATATGATCAGGCTTTCCAACCAGCAGGAACGCATAAACGAACAGATCGAGGCGCAGGCCAGATATCTGTGGGAAGAGTATGAGATGACGCCTCTTGAGGCGGAAAATCAGAAATATGAAGGCGATGAGAGCATATCGCAGATCAGAGCCGCGATATCCGAGCGGAAAAATGCTATAAAAGAGCTCGGGCCGGTAAACGTAAACGCGATCGAGGAAGAAAAGGAAATCGGAGAGCGTTACGAATTCCTCTCTGCCCAGCATGAGGATCTGGTAAAGGCAAGAGACAGTATCCTGGAAGTAATAAAAGAGCTGGAAGCCGGCATGAAAAAGCAGTTTGAAGAAAAGTTTGCCGCGATAAAGACCGAATTTGATACGGTATTTAAAGAACTGTTCGGCGGCGGACAAGGAACTATAGAGCTCGTACCGGAGCCCGACGGCGATTTGCTGAAGGCCGGTGTTTCCATCATTGCGCAGCCGCCCGGAAAGAAGCTGCAAAACATGCTCCAGCTATCAGGCGGAGAAAAGGCGCTTACGGCGATCGCGCTTATTTTTGCCATACAGAACTTAAAGCCCTCGCCTTTCTGTCTGCTTGACGAGATCGAGGCGGCGCTTGATGAGACAAACGTTTCACGCTTTGCCGATTATCTTGAAAAGTTAAAGGCCACCACGCAGCTAATCACCATCACCCACAGGCGCGGGACAATGGAGGTCGCCGACAAGCTTTACGGCATAACGATGCAGGAAAAAGGCATAAGCACACTCGTTGCTGTAAATCTCACGGACGCGCAGGAAAAATTCAGCGAAGAAAAGGCGGATGAGAAGTAATGGCAATAGGTTTATTTAAAAAGATAAAAACGCTCTTTGGTATGGAAGTGCTCGACGAGGACTTTTATGACGAGCTTGAAGAGACTCTGATCTCCGCAGACGTGGGAGTAAAGACGACCGAAGAACTGATAGAAAGCCTGCATGATGCGGAAGATGAAAAACGCATATCGTCGCCCTCGGAGTGCAGACAGTTTCTTGCCGACTTTTTGAAAAGCAAGATGAACCCCGCTTCGGACGCATATGATTTCGAAAAAGAAAAGACCGTTATCCTGGTCGTAGGGGTAAACGGAGTCGGCAAGACGACCAGTATCGGAAAGCTTGCCGCGCTCTATAGCGGCGAAGGAAAAAAAGTGATCCTCGCCGCCGCTGACACCTTCAGGGCAGGGGCGACAGAGCAGCTTGTGCTTTGGGCAAAGCGCACCGGGGTAAGGATCATTGCCCAGGGCGACGGAGCCGACCCCGCGGCCGTTGTTTTTGACGCGATAGCCGCAGCAAAGGCTGCCGACGCTGATATTTTGATCTGTGATACCGCGGGAAGACTTCACAACAAGAAAAATCTTATGAACGAGCTTTCAAAGATATACAGGGTCATTGAAAGAGAATATCCTCAGGCTCATCTTGAAACGCTCCTTGTATTGGACTCCACCACGGGACAAAATGCCGTAAATCAGGCGAAAGAGTTTTCCGAGGCCACCGGTATAAACGGTATTATCCTTACCAAAATGGACGGGACTGCAAAAGGCGGGATCGCCATTGCCATTGAAAGCGAGCTTGGGATCCCGGTAAAATTTACCGGAGTCGGAGAAGGCGCCGGGGATCTTCGCAGATTTAACGCAGAAAAGTACGTGGACGAGTTGTTTGAATAATATTAATTCGGAGGTTGCCATGATTATAGGATTTGGATGTGATCACGCAGGAATTGAGCTTAAAAAAACGCTTATGGATTATCTTTCCGAAAAAGGACACGAATGCATAGACTACTCGCCGCTTTCACCGGGCGAAAAGGCTGATTATCCGGTGCCCGGACGTGCGGTCGCAGAGGCCGTGGTCGCGGGTGAGGTAGATAAGGGCGTCCTTATCTGCGGCACGGGAATCGGCATTTCCCTGGCTGCAAACAAGGTTCCGGGAGTGCGGGCCGCTGTCTGTTCGGAGCCTTATTCGGCAAGAATGACCGTAAGACACAATGATGCAAATATCATAGCTATGGGAGCGAGAGTTGTCGGAGAAGACCTTGCCAAGATGATCGTGGATGAATTTTTCGCCGCAAAATTCGAAGGCGGACGTCATCAAAAGAGAGTTGATCTCATAAAAGAAATCGAAGATAATTATTCAAAATACAGCTGCTGATATGATCATGAATGAATGAGAAACAGCAGAGCTTACCAACAAAAAACGTTTCTTAGCAACCCGAAGGCAAGCAGCAAAATGATATAGATTATCAGGACAATGCGGTTTGCCTTCGGATTCTTTTTGCCCTTAACGGAATAAACGACGTTAAAAATGATTTCAAAAAGGAGAAAGGGGAAGGTTATAAACAAAAAAGGATTTGCGAAGAACGCGCCGCGAAAATTAAGCCGTGACAATTCGATGAGCATGGTAGAAATACCGCAGCCGGGGCATTTATGCCCGGTGACAAGCTTTACCGGGCAGGGAATATAAAAGGGCGTCAGAGTTACGATCATATAATACGCGATGCCGACGCCCGAAATAATTAAAATCGAGATAAGAGTTTGTTTTGTTTTTTTTCTCAAGTGACTTAACCGACTATTTTATTTACCTTATCCTGCATAAGCGCTATGGAAACAATTCCAAGACCGAACAGGCCGAGTACAAGATAAAGTATTTCATCAGAACCTGTTTCTCCCGTAACTGTTTTTAGACGCTTGCCGGCAGTATAATACCAGTAGAGCAGATAAATTCCGCAAGTTACGATTGATAAAAGGACCACCATACCGCCCGATGTTGCGCCGTTTTCACCGCTTAGGCTGTTTATATCGTCATTAAGTCCGGCGAGCCATATAAGCCCGTAAATACCGCAGGTGACAAGCGACAAAATGATAGAGATGGCGATTTCTCTGCGATTACATCCGTTTCCGGAATATTGGAAAGAACTGTTGTTTTGGGGCTCGCTTTGAGCCTTGCCGCATGACGGACAAAAACGTGCGTTATCATTAAGCTGTGAACCGCAAAACATACAATATTTACTCATGGATCAGTCCTCCTTTGCATTTATAAAGAGGATTATAAGCCTATAATCACATATTTTCAAGCGTATTACGCTTTTTGCTTTTTGCAGGCTGACGTCGGTCTTGACCTTATAAGAAAATAATATATAATGGATGAAAATGTTTTTTGCGGGAGGCGAAAATGTTATTTGTAAATCAGAACGATTATCCTGATGTTCCCTACAGGACGCGCACAGATACGCCGGATGATGAGTACGGCCAGAATAGTACGATAAAGACTAGCGGCTGCGGACTTTGCTGCTCTGTTATGGTTGCGGACAGATTGCTCGTGCCGTGCGGCTTTTCTTTGGAAGACGCTATCGGGCTTTCGTACAGTACCGGCGCAAATCACAGAACAGGAACGGATTTTTCGATATATGCTCCTGCATTTGCAAAAACAGTCGGATTAAAGATGGAAAAGACCTCTGATTTTTCAAAGCTTGACGCTTGCTTAAAGACCGGAGGCTGCGTAATAGCTCACGTGCGGACGCACCCTGACGGCAGCATGGCCACGTTTACCAAGCAGGGACATTATATTACGGTGATCGGTATTGAACCCGACGGAAGATACGCGATACTTGACCCGTCTTATACGGAAGATAAATATGACGTACCGGAGAGAAAAGGCAAAGTCGAAATGAAAGGATTTGTAGCACTTTGTTCAAAGGAGACCCTGGCGGCGGATATTGAATGGTCGCTTGAGGAAGATCGAGGCTTTTATCTGTTTTGGAGAGAGTGAAAAGACGATATCAAAAAATAAAAACCGGACGCTTTAAAAGGCGTTCGGTTTTTTGCTTAGCAGCAGAAGAACCGCCCCATTCCCGCAAAAGAATTACAGCATACGTTCAGAGCGCAGCAGGCAAGACAGTATTTGGACAGATTTGCTCCTCTGCCATAGTCCGCGCCGCTTTCACGATACCAGGAGCCGCCGTTTTCAAGCCGCGACAAAAGCATATCATACTCGCGGTTGTCAGGTTCCATTTCATGGGCTTTCCTCGCATGCTCAAGTGCAATTACGTTGTTTCCGAGTCCTGAGTTTGCCGCCGCGCTGAAATAATACCATCTGGCCGGGCGGTCTTTCATTGATCCCAAAACGTTCAGCGCCTCGCGATAGCTGCCGGAATTAATATAAGTGGCGGCGGCATTGAGTCGTTGAGCCGTTTCACTGTCGTAACGTTCGTTGCTGTTTTGGGAAGATCTGCCGGAATCGCCAAAATCTCCGAAATCTCCCCAAAAACCGCCAAAAGGCCCCCAGCCAAAGCCGCCGTATCCGCCTTGCCCGGAAGATGAACCACCATATCCTCCCTGCGCCGTGCGACCGTAGCCGTATCCTGATGAGTTTCCTGCGCCGCTGTATCCTCCGCGCACGCCCTGCTCGCGTTCGCGCACGATCTGCTCATAAGCCTGCTGTACTTCTTTGAACTTTTCTTCGGCCTGAGCTTTGTTGGGATTGTTGATATTTGCGTCAGGGTGGTATTTGCGGCTTAAAGCCCGATATGCCTTTTTGATCTCGTCGTCTGTGGCAGAAGACGAGATTCCCAAAACCTTATAAGGGTCTAACATTTATTCCTTTTTCTCCTTGGCTTTAAGCATTTCATATTTTATCCAGACGCCGCTGTAAATGATATTTCTGAGAATATCGGCGTACTTTATTATGGGAAGCGCCTCAAAAGCAAGCGCGCCCTCGCTCATCATGAGGTTGAGGATCGACAGGATCTCTTCGTCGCCGTATTTATCATTCTGCAGCAGCCAGATATTGTAATTGCCGTCCTTTTTGTCCGACGCCCGGTCTTCATATGCATCCATCAGATAGATGAATTTTCCGAGGAAAAAGCCCAGTCTTTTCAAGTCGGCAGCCCACATATCGTCATTTACCGCGAGTATCTGTGCAAGCATTTCCCCTGTGAGCCCCGCTACTTTGTCAATATCTTTTTCTTTGCGGTCTTCCATTGCGGCAAGCCGTGTGACGTATTTTTGTACGGCCCTGTACTGACGCGGATAGCGTTCTTTAAGCTCCGGTATGTTTTTGGAAAGGAGCTTTTCCAGAGTGCGGCTTTTTATATTGTGATCGTCGGTCCAGTCATCGTGCAGATTAAAAAAGGCTAAAAGCACGTTCATATCCGCGGCATAATCTATAAAAGTATTTGATATATACGTTTGCTTTTGAGCCGGATGAAGCACGCAAAACCGGTCGTCCGTTCCGCTGTCCGGCTCATAGAGACCGGAAAGCAAAAGCGCGGTAAAAGTCATGTCAAAAGACAGCGTAAGCTGTCCCCTTCTCCCGTAGCGGGTATAAAGCGAATGACATACGCCGCAGTAAAAAGAATGATAAACGTCGTAGTCTTTGAGTTTTAATTCTTGCTTATTTACGGTAATATATCCAAACATATCAGGTCTTTTTTATAAACTGGGCTTTGCATTTGGGACAGGTGATCGCGATGCGGCCGCGCCCCTTAGGGACACGTACGCGCTGTGAGCAGGACGGACACGTGAATATTTTGTGAGTCTTGTCTTTGGATCTTCCCCATCTTCCGAAATCTTTGAAGAATCGGAGAAAAGAGGCCTTCGCTCTGAGATATTTCTGATTCAGACGGTACTGCCCGGAATGGTTTTTTGAAAACATTCTGATAAAATTCAGTATGATCAGGATCAGGCCGATAAGATTTAAAATACGGCTGACAACGTAAAGCTCTTTAAAAAAAGTATTGATGATAAATTCAACAACCAGCAGGGCAAGCGCACTAAAAAGCAAAAAACGCGACAACTCGTCAACGCCGTACCGCCCGGCCATAAATCTTCTGAATCTTTCTCCCATAACAGCCTCCGAAGCGTTAAATCTAACGCATATTATATAAGACGGCGGGCCAAAAGAACATAAAATTATTATTAAAATTTGATAATCTATAAGTATTTTGCTTATGCCATTTTTTGGCGGCCTGCGCGGGCACAAAAAAGCCAAGCGTTACTTGACGGTTTAGGAGCGCGAATATATAATGTACGGGTGTTTTTGAACAATATTTGATACGGAAGAGGCTTTTTATGAGTGAAGAAAAAAATATCGGGGCAGAAGAGTCCCGGGAAGAGACCGCCGAAAAGGTTTCAAAAAATTTCATAGAAAACGCGATCGACAAGGACCTTGCAGAGGGCGTTTATGACCATGTGCATACCCGTTTTCCTCCGGAACCGAACGGTTATCTGCATATCGGTCACGCAAAAGCGGTTTTGCTCAGCTACGGCATCGCGCGCAAATACGGCGGGAAATTCAACCTTCGCTTTGATGATACAAATCCCACAAAAGAAAAATCCGAATTTGTCGAGTCGATAAAATCCGACGTGGCATGGCTTGGGGCGGATTGGGAAGACCGGCTGTTCTTTGCATCGGATTATTTTGATCAGATGTATGAATGCGCGGTAAAGCTCATAAAAAAAGGAAAGGCTTTCGTTTGCGATCTTACGGCCGATGAGATCAGAGAGTATCGCGGCACGCTGACCGAGCCCGGTAAAAACAGCCCCTACAGAGACCGCAGTATCGAAGAAAATCTGGAATTGTTTGAGGGCATGAAAGCCGGCAAATATCCGGACGGAAGCAGAGTTTTAAGGGCGAAAATAGACATGGCCTCGCCCAACATAAATATGCGCGATCCGGTTATTTACCGTATAGCTCGCCTGACTCATCACAATACGGGCGACAAATGGTGCATTTATCCCATGTACGACTTTGCTCATCCGCTTGAGGACGCATTTGAGCATATCACTCACTCGCTATGTACTCTCGAATTTGAAGACCACAGACCGCTTTATGACTGGTTTGTCAGGGAATGCGAATTTGAGATGCCGCCCAGACAGATCGAATTTGCAAAACTTTACCTGAAAAACGTAGTTACTGGCAAAAGGTACATCAAAAAGCTTGTAGAGGACGGCGTGGTAGACGGCTGGGACGATCCGAGGCTGGTCAGCATCAGCGGACTGCGGCGCAGAGGCTATACGCCCGAAGCGATAAAGATGTTCGTTGAAATGTCCGGTATCAGCAAGAGCCAGTCAACGGCTGAAATGCCTGCGCTCGAATATTGCATAAGAGAAGATCTGAAGTTGAAAAAACCGCGTCTTATGGCTATCCTTGATCCGGTAAAGGTGATAATTGACAATTACCCGCAGGAGCAGATCGAATATCTTGACGCCGCGCTAAACCTTGAAAACGAAGAGCTCGGAAGCCGCAGCCTTCCGTTTGGAAGAGAGCTTTACATAGAGAGAGAAGACTTTATGGAAGAACCTCCGAAAAAGTATTTCAGGCTTTTCCCCGGAAACGAAGTACGGCTTATGAACGCATATTTTGTAAAGTGCGTCGGAGTCGACAAGGATGAAAACGGCGAAATAAAGGCGATACACTGCACCTATGACCCGGAGACAAAGAGCGGAAGTGGCTTTGAGGGAAGAAAGGTCAAGGGCACCATCCACTGGGTAGCTGCAAAAACGGCAAAAACCGCCAAAGTCAGACTCTATGAAAATATCGTCGATGAAGAAAAAGGCGTATATAATGAGGATGGTTCGCTGAATCTGAACCCCGATTCTCTGATCGAAAAAGAAGCCTATGTGGAGCCTGCGCTTATGGATGCGGCGGCGGAAGACCGCTTCCAGTTCGTAAGAAACGGATATTTTGTTGCCGACCTGAAGGACTCAAAACCGGGCGCACCGGTGTTCAACAGGATCGTTTCGCTAAAAAGCTCGTTCAGACTTCCGAAAACCTGATAATGCAGCTGTATTCTTACAAAGCCCCGTCTTTAAAAAAGGCGGGGTTTTTATATTGACAACAAACATTTGTTCGGTTATCATATAGGAGCTATGTATATCTGCATTGATTTAAAATCTTTTTATGCTTCCGTTGAGTGCGTGGAAAGAGGGCTTGATCCTATGACTACGAATCTTGTCGTAGCGGATCCCACCCGCACGGACAAGACCATATGCCTTGCGGTTTCCCCGTCCATGAAAGCTATGGGCGTAAAAAACCGCTGCCGCGTCTTTGAAATACCGAAAAACATCAGATATATCATGGCGCCTCCCCGCATGCAGCTTTATATAGATTATGCCGCGACTATATACGGAATTTATCTCCGATATATTTGCCCCGACGATATACACGTTTATTCCATTGACGAAGTATTTATAGACGCGACGGGTTATATGCGGCGCATGAATATGAATGCGGATGAGCTTGCCCGTTTTCTGCTCGGGAGGATCCGGGAGGAGCTTGGAATATATGCCACCTGCGGGATAGGCACGAATATGTACCTCGCAAAGATCGCGCTGGATATCACGGCGAAGCATTCGCCGGATTTTATCGGATATTTGGATGAGGAGACTTATATTGCCTCGCTCTGGGATCACAGACCGCTGTCCGATTTTTGGATGATAGGCTCGCGTACTATGGATAGGCTGGCGAAATACGGAATCCATACCATGAGAGATATAGCGCATGCGGATGAGGATTTTTTGTACGGCCTTTTCGGAAAGGATACGGAGTTGCTTATAGACCATGCGTGGGGGCGGGAGAGCTGTACCATAGCCGACATAAAAGCCTATGTCAGAAAGAATCATTCCATATCGTCCGGACAGGTGCTGCCGTGCGACTATTCTTTTGAAAAAGCGGAGATCATAGTCCGTGAGATGTCGGAGCTTATATGTCAGGATCTTCTGAAAAAAAGACTTGTTACAAGATCTGTGACGGTATCGGTAGGTTACAGGACCGGAAGCACATTTGGCCATGATTCGGAGTTGGCGACGGATCGGCACACCGGAAAGATAGGAATAAAACATACCGTGGGAACAGCTTCGTTTGAAACCCCGACAAATTCCGATCTTGTGATAGTGCCTGCATTGATGGACGCATACCGGGCCACGGCGCACAGAGACGTGCCTATCAGGCGGCTGAACATTTCGTGCAATGAGGTCCTGGAGGACGAAGGAATCCGCCAGACGAGCCTTTTTGACGAAGAAATGACAGAGCCGGCAGAACACAAACGCCTCCGCGGCGAGATTCTCGGCCTGCAAAAAAAATTCGGCAAAAATGCCGTAATAAAGGCTTCCGATCTCCAGGAAGGAGCCACGCTGATAGAGCGTAACCGTCAGATAGGCGGTCATAAAGCCTGAAAATATTGCATAAAGAGGAATGAAATGGCTGAAAGATATAAAATGACAAGAATAGAAAGAGCAAAACAGTTCGCGCCGTTTGACGCGCTTACAGGCCTTGGACGGGCTCTGAAGGCAAAAGAAGAAGAATATATGACAGTCAGCCGCCACGAGCTTTCGGAGGATGAGATCACGCATATCAGCGACGAGCTCTGCGTGCTTGAGGCCGGCGACGGAATAGAAGTGGAATACTTTTGCGAAGGGGCGTATTTTACGGCCGTCGGAATAGTTGACCGCATAAATCCCGTGCGCAAGATCCTTATTGTGGAAGGCGCGGATAACGGCGCCGCGGGGCTTAGCATCCCATTTATGGACATCAGATCGATAAAACGGATCGGAGAATGAATATATCCGGGATCACGCGCCGGCAATACCGGCTGGGCGATGATAGAGGCCGGGCAATTTTTCTTGACAGTTATAGGGTTTTGTGATAAATTACCACTTGCGTTTAGGACGCAGGCATACTTTGGAGAGGTATCGAAGTGGTC
>DFFO01000068.1 GCA_002369255.1 Lachnospiraceae bacterium UBA3774 | reverse complement strand
AGCACGCGGATTCCATGGGAGCCCCCTCCGCCTGCGAGAGCGCTGGAGTGCCCAATGTGTCCTATAACGGCAGCACCATCGACGCGGCGCCCAACACCTTTATCGTTTCCTCCAGAATCAACTGGGTTCCTTATTTTGAATACTCGATCGGCGCTATGATGGCAGGAGAAACCTTTGACGCTGACTGGACCGGCACCATTGCCACCGGAAGCGTTGAACTCACCGAGATCAACGAGACAGTTGCCGCTGCAGGAACACAGGCTAAGCTTGACGAAGTCAAGGCTGCTTTTGCGGCCGGCACTCTTAAAGTGTTCGATACCTCTGTTTTCACTTACAAAGGCAGCGCGCTTACCACTTATCTTGCAGACGTTGACGACGCAGGCGACTACGTTGGTGAAACTGAAGTAGTTATCGACGGATACTTCCACGAATCCGAATTCAGATCCGCTCCTTACTTCAATCTCATCATTGACGGAATCACCGAGCTTGGAAACTGATAGTTTGATTTACTGCGGGAGGCGGCATCTGCCTCCCGCTTATTTGTTTTAGAAAAGAGGGCGTTTAAGGCGTCTTCTTTTGTAAAACAAAGCAGAAAGGAGAAACATTTTGGGACAGAATATGCCTGCGCTGAGTATGCGTCATATCACAAAACGGTTCGGAAGCAAAGTTATCGCCAACAACGACGTTTCGCTTGATATTTATTCAGGCGAAATTCTTGCTTTGCTCGGAGAAAACGGAAGCGGAAAAACCACTCTTATGAATATGCTGTCCGGCATCTATTATCCTGATGAAGGGCAGATTTTTTTAAACGGAAAAGAAGTTTCAATCTCCTCACCCAGAGAAGCATTCAATCTCGGCATCGGTATGATCCATCAGCACTTCAAGCTTGTTGACGTTCTATCTGCAGCTGAAAATATCGTCCTCGGAATTGAAGACGAAGGAAAACTCAATATCAAAGAATCATCAAAGAAGATTCTTGATATATGCAAAAAATACGGTTTTGAGATCGATCCCGCAAAAAAAATCTACGATATGTCCGTTTCCGAAAAACAGACGGTCGAGATCGTAAAGGTTTTGTATCGCGGAGCTTCTCTCCTGATCCTTGACGAGCCTACGGCGGTTCTTACTCCCCAGGAATCCGAAAAGCTCTTTTCAGTAATGCGCAATATGAAAAACGACGGGAAATCGATCATCATCATTACGCACAAAATGCATGAGGTGCTTTCGGTTTCAGACCGAGTCGCAATACTGCGCTCCGGGAAATATATCTGTGACCGCAAAACCTCCGAAACAAATGCGCAGGAGCTTACAGATCTGATGGTAGGACGCTCCGTTGTCCTTAACATTGACAGGCCCGAACCTGCTTCGCCCAAAGACAGGATCGAAGTAAAAAATCTTACAGTCAAAGATATAGACGGGATCACAAAACTCGATAACGTTTCTTTTACCGCAAGGAGCGGCGAAATACTCGGAATTGCCGGAATAGCCGGTTCGGGGCAGAAAGAGCTGCTTGAAGCGATAGCCGGCCTTCAGCCTATCTGCTCAGGCGAAGTTGAATATATCGAGGATGACGGTCATCGCGAGTCGCTCATCGGGAAGAATCCGCTTGAAATAGCTTCTATGGGCGTTTCGCTTTCATTCGTTCCCGAAGACCGTCTCGGAATGGGTCTTGTCGGGAGCATGGATCTTTCGGACAATATGATGCTTCGCTCATACAGAAACGGCAAGTCCATCTTTACGGATAAAAAATCTCCCGCTGATCTGGCGATGTCGGTCGTGGATGAGCTCGAT
The DNA here is from genome assembly GCA_002369255.1 of Lachnospiraceae bacterium UBA3774. Taxonomy (GTDB): domain Bacteria; phylum Bacillota; class Clostridia; order Lachnospirales; family Lachnospiraceae; genus UBA3774. Next base: position 18,260 of record DFFO01000068.1, on the reverse strand, counting down.
GTAAATACTCCCGGAATAGATACGGAAGTCCGTAAGCTCTCCGGCGGCAACGTTCAAAAAGTACTTGTGGGACGCGAAATATCTTCCGCACCGACGGTTCTGCTTACTGCATATGCCGTTCGAGGACTTGATATCAACTCTTCTTATACGATATATGACCTTATCAATCAGCAAAAAGAAAAAGGCGTCGCTGTAATATATGTCGGCGAGGATCTCGACGTGCTTCTCGAGCTTTGCGACAGAATTCTTGTTTTGTGCGGCGGCAAGGTCAGCGGTATCATTGACGGTAAAAATGCTGTCAAAAAAGAAATCGGTCTTATGATGACTCAGGTTGACGGAGGTATGTGATCCATGAAGAACAAGACACCGTTTTTCCATATTACCAGACGACTTGATATGCCGAGGATATATGCATATCTGATAAGGCTCGCTGCTATTGTAGTTGCTTTCGCCGTCTGCGGTCTGGTTTCGACATTGCTTACGGGCGAATCTCCTTTTTCGGTATATTCGTCGATATTTAACGGCGCACTCGGTTCCGGAAGAAAGATATGGGTTCTCTTCCAGAATCTTTCAATACTTCTTTGCGTAGGACTTGCTCTTGCTCCGGCATTCAGAATGAGATTCTGGAACCTGGGCGGCGACGGCCAGATCCTTGTCGGCTGTATTGCGTCTTCTGCTGCCATGCTGTTTTTGTCAAACAGCCTTCCCAACTGGCTGCTTATTATCGTCTGTCTTATAAGCGCAGTTCTTTCAGGCGCTCTGTGGGCCTTGCTCCCTGCTGTTTTTAAGGCAAAATGGGGAACGAATGAAACGCTGTTCACCCTTATGATGAATTACGTTGCAGCGCAGCTTGCCGCTTTCTTTATTACCTCATGGAGCAAGGACGGTTCGGCAAAGATCGGAATAATAAATCAAAGTACCCGTATCGGATGGATACCCGAAATCGGCAACAAATATCTGTTTATAATTCTGGTTGCGGCAGTTCTCACTATTCTTATGTTTATATATATGAGATATACCAAACAGGGTTATGAGATCAGTGTTGTAGGCGAATCCGAGCGCACAGCCAAATATATCGGCATAAAGGTTGACCGCGTCATTATCAGAACAATGATCATTTCGGGGGCTATATGCGGTCTGACAGGCTTTTTGCTCGTAAATGCCAAAGATCATACTCTTACTACTACAATGGTTGACGGCAGAGGCTTTACTGCGGTTATTGTAGCATGGCTGGCCAAATTTAATCCTTTTACCATGATACTTACTTCGTTTTTGATTGTTTTCTTAAGTCTCGGCTCAAATCAGATAACTACGACGCTCGGACTTAATTCCGCATTCGGCGATATTCTGACCGGTATAATACTGTTCTTTATCATAGGGTGCGAATTCTTTATAAATTATAAGATCACATTCCGAAAATCTTCACGGAAGGAGGTCGCCTGATATGTTCAGCATAATCACTTTTATTCAAAGAGCCGTTGTACAGGGAATACCTCTCCTGTTCGGCAGCACCGGTGAAATCATCACTGAAAAATCCGGCAATCTGAACCTCGGAACCGCAGGCACGATGTATGTTGGCGCTATATGCGGCGTTATAGGCGGATTCTTTTACGAAAACAGCGCAGGGGAGAATATGAACGGTTTTCTCGCGATTCTTATCCCTCTTTTGTGTACTCTTGCAGGATCGCTTATTATGGGGCTGATCTATTCCTACCTGACTATTTCGCTTAGAGCCAACCAGAATGTAACAGGCCTTGCGCTTACTACGTTCGGAATAGGAATAGGAAACTTTTTCGGCGGTTCGCTCATAAAAATAGTAAAGGCCGACGTTCCCACGATTGTTCTTTCCAGAACCAGCAAATATTTTTCTGCAAGTCTTCCCTTCGCGGGAAAGCTCGGCTGGTTCGGCGAGATCTTTCTATCATACAGCTGGCTGGCTTATCTTGCCATTATAATAGCCGTTATAGCCGGATACATTCTTAAGAAAACGCGTACCGGCCTGCATCTTCGCGCTGTAGGCGAAAGCCCTGCCACCGCGGACGCTGCCGGCATAAACGTTAACAAATACAAATATATTGCTACCTGCACGGGTTCCATGATAGCGGGGCTTGGCGGTCTGTATTATATTATGGACTACGCTACCGGCGTCTGGTCTGCTGACGCTTTCGGTGACAGAGGATGGCTGGCTATCGCTCTTGTTATCTTCACCTTGTGGCGTCCCACCACGAGCATATGGGCGTCTATTTTGTTCGGCGGATTGTATATTCTGCACATATTCATTCCTACCGGCTCAAATCTCGCCATAAAAGAGCTTTATAAAGGTATTCCTTACGTTATCACGATTATAGTGCTTATCATCACTTCATTGAGAAACAAACGCGAAAACCACCCGCCTGCCAGTCTCGGACTGCCATATTTCAGAGAAGACCGATGACTGATATGTAAGCATTTTTTAGCCGTCGCCTGATAAGTGACGGCTTTTTGATAGTTTGGAGGTTTTATGAATATCGTATTGCTTGAGCCTGAGATACCTGCAAATACCGGCAATATCGGACGGACCTGCGTTGCGACAGGCACGTCTCTTCATCTGATATATCCGCTTGGCTTTTCTCTTGATGAAAAACAGCTTAAAAGAGCGGGTCTTGATTACTGGAAAGATCTTTGCTTTTATACTTATTCGGACTGGGGTGATTTTATCCGCAAAAAACCCGGAGCAAGACTGATCTTTGCTACGACAAAGGCAACTGTATGTTATTCTGATTTTAAATACGAGCCTGACGACTATATAGTTTTCGGAAAGGAAAGCGCAGGCATCCCGGAAGAGATACTGATAGAGCATCCCGACAGCTGCGTAAGGATACCCATGCTTGGCGATACGAGGTCATTAAACCTCGGTAACTCCGCGGCTATCATTTTGTATGAAGCTTTAAGACAACAAAAATTTCCCGGACTGCAATCAGCCGGGAAACTGCATAGACTTCACTGGTAAATTAAAGCTTTTTCAGATTGAGAGCGCTGATCCATCCGCCAAGAGACGGAATATAGACCCATGTCCTTTCCATGCCGTCGGTATCGGTCTTTGTTACGGATCTGGTCGCGGTAAGCACTGTACCTCCCGGTGCGCTTGCAATTCTTTTGGACGAAATATCGTATGATTCGCGGCAGTTGACTCCGTCTGGATTTATTACCCGGACGCTCCAGCCTGCAAGAAGCTCATCTATCACTTCCCATGTCGCACCGTTTGCATTACATATGCCGCGGGTCTCATTTACACCGTAATCGTTTTGGAACGCAATAAGAACCTCTTCTGTTTTTGCGCCAAAGCTTCCGTCGGCGCTGAGTTTTTTGCCTTCAGAATCCGTATATCCAAGATCGTTAAGCGCGAGCTGAAGCTCTGTGACCGTGTCGTTTTTTGAGCCTTTCTTTATATTCACACGGACGATTTGCACCGTCTGATGGCTGTTTTTTCCGTCAGTAAGCACTATACACGTATGATGACCCTCGCTGAGCAAAATATCTCCCATATTAAGATAATCCGGCGAAGTCAGATAATCCGATGAATAAAGTATCTCAAAACCTGCTGCGGCAAGAACGGACTTTTCATTTCCGGTATACATCCCGGAGCTGACGTTTTTAAGCGCGCTTATACCGAGTATATAGCCTACCGCTTTGACAATCGCGGCAACTCCCGAAGAACAGTCCGCTTCGCAAGGGACGTAAATACAGGCGGGATTGTAATTGCTTGCGGCAAGCTGAGTCCAAAACGTGTCTCTTTGGTTTTGATCATAACCGATATTGTCATTTTGCGCGGCAAGATATGCGGACTGAGCGATCAGTTTTGTGACTTCCGTTTTCCTTTCGCCATTGTACCTAAGGACAACACTCCATCCGCTGCTGTATCTGTACCATTTGCGGACGTTCCATTCCTCTCCGGTCTGATCGCCGGCTTTTCCTCCGCTGTATTTACCGTTTTCGTCTTTTCCGCAATTGCTTATATAAACGCTCTCGGAGTTGTTCAGGATATTCAAAACCCTTTCGGCTTCCTGAAAGCTTGCGGATGAATCGTTCATAAACAGCATGATAACCGCCACGTCGCCGTCATCTACAACGCCGTCGGCGTTTAAGTCACAATCTATTCCGGAACCCAGCTTGTATTTTTTCGGGAAGTATATGTGCATAAGAAGGATTCTGGCGTCCTCCTCATTTACAATACCGTCTCCGTTAAGATCGCAGCTTGCAGCAGATCCGGCCTGCGTCCCCTCTTCTATTTCATCAGGGGTAATAAATGTAATCGTACCCGGTGAAGCAGGTGCGCTATCAGACGCAGTATCTGCAGTTTCGGTATTATCATTTATGATATCTTCCGGCGTAAGATCAGATTCTGCGGCTGTGAGCCCCGGATCTTCAGCGTCTGTTAATCCGGTCTCATTGTCTTTATCCGGATCGTCTTTTGTCTGCTCACTATAAGCCTTTATCTCGCAGACATTTTCAGACATATCAATTTCGCCTGAAATGACGCCATCTGCTGTTTCCTGTGCAAGAATAACACCGGGAAAAAGCATGACGGCTGCAGAGCAGACGAAACATGCAAATACAGTCTTTAAGATGTTGATTTTAAAAAACTTATCCATTAGATCCTCAGAAAATACTACGAAATTGTTACAAAATTATAACATAAATTAATAATCTTGTATATATAAAAAATTGTTTTTTTAATAAAAAACCTCTCAGCCTTGCCGGCAAAGAGGTAATTTTGACACCATTTTGTTTATGCTTTATTGAATTTATCCTTAAGCTTGTTTTCATACAAAGCCTCGTCAACATAAGTGATATCGCCGTGAAGCATATAATACAGCCCATCGTTTTCCGCTATCACAATGCTGTTTCCGAAGGTGTGGCCTTTTGCTTTTATAAAATATACGCCGTCACATATTTTCTCGCTTTTTTCTGAATTTAACAGCTTTGATAATCATTTTTTACCTCCTCATATACTAAAAAATCCTGCCGATATCTATCAGCAGGATTTTTACCTTCGACTGCGGAAGAAGGGACTTGAACCCTCACGTACTTTGTACACATGATCCTTAGTCATGCCTGTCTGCCAATTCCAGCACTTCCGCAAACGCCTATGTATAATAGCACGCTTAAACCATAAATGCAAGCGGTTTTTTAACAAAAATCATACTGTTTTTTCAGTTTATTACAACGACCTTTTCTTCCACAGCGAGGGCATGAGAAGAATGAGTATCGGATATATCTCAAGCCGTCCAAGAAGCATATCAAACGAAAGAATGATTTTTGAAAATGCGGACCAGGAAGCGAAATTTCCGGCCGGTCCAACCTCGGTCCCAAGTCCCGGGCCTATGTTATTAAAGGTAGTTACAACTGATGTAAACGTAGTCAGTATATCTTTTCCTTCAAATGACAGGATGATAAAAGACCCGAATACTATCACAAAATATATCAGCAAATACGTCTTAACGCCGGAGATCATGTCCTCTTCCACTGCCGCATTGTTCATGCGTATTTTCTTTACAGTCCTCGGATGAACGATTTTTCTCATGTCACGCTTTATGATCTTTCCAAGGAGCAAAAGTCTGACAACTTTCATGCCGCCTCCGGTAGAACCCGCGCAGGCTCCTATAAACATCAGTATCAGCAAAACGCTTTGAGACAGCTGCGGCCACATAGAAAAGTCCGCCGTAGAAAAACCGGTCGAGCTGATAACAGAAGCTACCTGGAATGATGAATCTCTTATGGCGTCGGAAGCATTTCCCGCATATTCCGACATAGTCATTATATTTAAGGTGATAGTAACTATGGAAACAAATATTATAGAAAGATACAGCCACAATTCTTCATTGCGGAGCGCGTTTTTGAACTTGCGCATAAGAATGAAAAAGTAAACGTTGAAATTTACCGCAAAAAGGATCATAAATACCGTGATAACGATTTCGGCAAAAGGATTATTATATGCTCCGATACCGGCGTTTTTTACGGAAAAACCGCCTGTTCCGGCCGTCCCAAAAGCAGTAACAAACGCGTCATAGACCGGCATATCGCCTATGATGAGCAGCGCGATCTGAAGAGTTGTAAGTACAAAATAGATCAGATACAGTATCTGCGCAGTATCTTTTGTTTTGGGAACAAGTTTGTCCGCAGAAGGCCCCGGCATTTCGGCTTTCAGAATAAACATAGATCTTCCGCGAGCAAGAGGAATGATGGCGCTTACAAAAACGAGCACTCCCATGCCCCCTACCCAGTGGGTAAAGCTGCGCCAAAACAACATGCCCTTCGGAAGCGATTCAATGTTTGTCAGAATGCTTGATCCCGTAGTGGTAAAGCCAGAAACCGTTTCAAAAAACGCATCAAAGAAATTGGGTATGCTGCCGCTGATAACAAAAGGCAGCGCTCCGAAAACAGACCAGAGTATCCATACAAGACCAACGATAAAAAATCCGTCTTTTGAATAAATAGTCTGATCAAAGGAGTCTGTTTTGAAATTGCCGATACCGCCTATCACAAAAAGCCCGGCGGCAGTTACGGCAAACGGCCACCAGCTTTCATTGTATATCATGGAAACTATCATCGGCACGATCAGGAAAAAGCCTTCAAAAAAAAGCATTTTTCTGAGCGTATTCAATATCATTTTACGATTCATGCAATACTCCGCGGATAATTATTCGAAGACGTCGTCAAGGCTTTGAACCCGTTTGTCGGCGGTAACTATGATAACGCTGTCTCCGACTTCAATCGTATCATTACCGCCGGGAATAATAACTTTTTTGCCTCTTATAATAACAGCTACGAGGAAATTCTTTTTTACGTGCAGTTCTTTTAATGGTACTCCTACGTATTGTGTGCCGTCGTTTACCAAAAACTCAAGCGCTTCTATGCGGTCTCCTGCAAGACGGCAAAGGCTTTCAATGGTATTAATCTCGGAAGACGCAGCCAGGGCTCTTATATACTGAATGATCTGATTTGCGGTAACTGCCTTTGGAGAAAACACCGACTCAAGTCCGAGATTGCCTATCATTTCACCAGAGGAGAGCTGGCTCACCTTCGTTACGACTTTGTCCACTCCTTTTCTTTCCGCATATATGGACAAAATAATATTGACTTCGTCCATTCCGGTAAGGGCAACAAATGCGTCGGTCTGATTGATACCTTCTTCGCCGAGGATATTTTCGTTCGTTCCGTCGGCATTGATGATTATCGCAGAGGGCAAAAGTTCGGCAAGCTCGTTGCATCTCTCGCCTGAGCTTTCTATGATCTTAACCGTCATACCGTGCGACAAAAGTCGTTTTGCAAGATAATATGCTATCCTGCCGCCGCCTACTATAATGACAGTCCTGACTCCTGAACGGAATGCTTCTATTTTTTTGAAAAACGCGATCATCTGCGTATGATCGGCGGCAATAAAAATCTTATCGCCTTCGCAAAGAATATCAGAGCCGCCGGGAATAAATGTTTGTTCACCTCTTGAAACGGCGCACATAAGTACCTTTGCGTTATAAGCATGACTGATTTCTATAAGAGATTTTCCTATCAGCGGATTTCCTTTTTCCAGAGAAAATTCCACCAGCTCCACCTTGCCGTGAGAAAACGTTTCGACGTTGTTTGCGGCGGGGAACAAAAGAACGCGGCTTATAGCATTTGCCGCCGACATTTCTGGATTAATCGACAATGAAAGTCCCAAATCGTCCTTTATATAAGTGATCTGATCGTAATATTCAGGATTTCTTACTCTCGCGATGGTTCTTTTTGCACCGAGCTTTTTTACCAGAAGGCATGAAAGCATATTTATCTCATCACTGTTTGTACATGTGATAACTACGTCGGCTTCGTTTACCTCAGCCTCAAGAAGCGTCGGACGGCTTACGGCGTCCCCCTCGATGCAGAGGATATCCTCGCTGCTGCCTATTCCCGACAACACCTTCATGTCGTTGTCGATAACGACTATATCATGTCCTTCAAGGACAAGCTGTGACGCGATCTGCGATCCGACCTTTCCGGCTCCGATTATTACTATATGCATATCTTACTCCGTATATTTATATTGCCGTACGATTCTATCATATTTTATCAAATCTTAAAACACTTCTTTATTTCATCAAGCTCGCCGATGGCAAAGACGGTATCTCCCATATCAAGTCTGAGATCCGGAGACGGTACGATCACGCGTTCATCGCGTTTTAGAGCTATTATATTGATATTGTGTTTTTTTCTGACGTCGAGCTGTGAAAGCGTCTTTTCGTGCCACTTTTCAGGCACTCTAAGTTCAAATATGGAATAATCGTCATTAAAACTGATAAAGTCCATAATGACGTCGGAAGCATATTTGGTTGCGGTGCGGTATGCCGCCTCTTTTTCGGGATAGACCACTTCATCCGCGCCGTTGCGAAGCAGGAATTTGCGCTGGATATCATTTACAGCCCTTGAAACGACGGTTTTTGCTCCGGCCTCCTTAAGGATCGAGGTGGTTTCGAGTGATGACTGAAAATTGTCGCCTATGGAAACCACGCAGACGTCAAAGCCTCTTACGTCAAGAGATCTGATAAACTCTTCGTTAGTTCCGTCTCCGATCCTCGCGTCCGTAACAAAAGGAAGTATCTTGTTTATCTTGTCTTCGCTTTTATCAACGACCATGACCTCGCATTCAAGTTCAGTCATGCGTTTTGCTATATGCGATCCGAATTGTCCCGCTCCGATAATCAATACTGAAATCATTTTATCTCCTATCCTACGTTTATATTCTCGAGAGGCAGTTTTGCTCCGTCCTCGTCTTCCGAAGGCACTGCCGCATAAATAAGCGTCAGCGCTCCGACTCTGCCGAAAAACATCAAAAACATGAGTATTATTCTCGATAAAAGTGAAAGCGACGTGGTAATACCAAGCGTAAGGCCTACGGTTCCTATGGCCGAACCCGTTTCAAACATGCAGTCCAGAAGCGGCAAATGCTCGATCCGGCTGATCGCAAGCGCCGCCACGGAAAACAGAAACAGATATACGAAAAGCACCGCGCCCGCATTTCTGACTACGCTGTCGGATATCCTTCTTTTCATGCCGGTAACGTCGCGTCTGCGGCCGAAAACCGCTGCCGCCGCAAGCACAAGCACCGCGAGCGTGGTAGTCTTCATTCCGCCGGCTGTAGATCCGGGCGATCCGCCCACAAGCATAAGAACGATCATGATAAGCTTTCCCGGCTCAGTCATAGAAGTAAGATCCACCGTATTAAAGCCTGCAGTTCGCGTGGTTACAGACTGAAACAGCGATCCGAGCAGCCTTTGCTTTAAAGCAAGCCCCGAAAATTCTCCGAAGAAAAAGATAACAGCGGGAACGATTATCAAAAACGCCGATACAAACAAAATGATCCTGCTCTGAAGAGAGTACTTTCTGATCTTTATGCCGTAGGTCTTTATGTCATTCCAAGTAAGAAAACCTATGCCGCCGATAATTATCAGAAGCATAATCACAACATTTACAAGCGTTATATCGGAAAGTGACGTAAGCGATGAAAAACCGCCTTTGACGCCCATAAGATCAAAGCCGGCGTTACAAAAAGCCGATACCGAATGAAATACCGAATACCAGATCCCTTTAAAAAAACCGAATTCACCGCAAAAATAAAAAGCCAAAAGCACCGCGCCGGCGGCTTCGATTATAAGCGACGTTTTGATGATAAAGCCCGTAAGATGCATTATTCCTCCGAGTGATGGGGCCGAAACAGTATTTTGCATCATGGACTTTTGTCTGAGACTGATCTTTCTGCCGGTGGCCTTTAAAATGGTAAGACCTATCGTGATAACTCCCATGCCGCCGATCTGAATGAGTATGAGAATGACAAACTGTCCAAACAACGACCAATGCGTCGCCGTATCTTTTACGACAAGTCCCGTTACGCAGGACGCCGATACGGATGTAAATAAGGCGTCGGAAAAAGGCGTTACGTTTCCGTCCGCAGAGGAAAAAGGCAGCATAAGCAGACAGGCGCCCGCAAGGATCAGAACGGCAAATCCCGTTACAATGATCCTAAAGGACGCCACGCTTTGATTTTTTATTCTATTCTTGCCCTTAATGATAATTTACCTCAACAGCATTCAGGCTTCTTCTTCAACAACGGAAAGATGAAGCTCTCTAAGCTGCCCTTTATCGACTCTGTCAGGTGCGTTTGTCATCAGACAGGAAGCGTCTTTGTTTTTAGGGAATGCAATAACGTCTCTGATACTGTCTGCTTTGCACATAAGCATTGCCACGCGGTCCAGGCCGTAGGCAAGTCCGCCGTGAGGAGGGACTCCGTATCTGAACGCGTCAAGCAGGAAGCCAAACCTGTCATGCGCCTGTTCCTTTGTAAATCCGAGCACTTCAAACATTTTTTCCTGAAGATCGCTCTGATGGATACGAATGGAACCGCCGCCAATCTCGTTTCCGTTAAGCGTGATATCATATGCTCTTGCTCTGACCTTGCCGGGATCAGTATCAAGGAGAGGGATATCTTCTTCCATCGGCATTGTGAATGGATGATGCATGGCGGTATATCTGCCTTCCTCTTCGCTCCATTCAAGAAGAGGGAACTGGGTTATCCACAAAAATCTAAAATCGTCTTTTTTAGTCAGGCCAAGCTCATCGGCCATCTGCAGTCTTAAAGCTCCAAGAACGTTAAAGACCAGACTGTCCTTATCTGCGGCAAATACAAGCAGATCTTCAGGCTCGGCTTCCAAAGCATTTTTTATCGCGGATATTTCTTCATCTGTCATAAACTTTGCAAAAGACGACTTGTCCGCGCCGTTTTCTCCACATCCTACGGCAATATAGGCAAGGCCCTTGGCTCCTATGCCTTTGGCTGCCTCTACAAGCGCGTCGATTTTCTTTCTGGGCATATGACCCTGACCCTTTATATTTATGCCTCTTACGCTTCCGCCCGCTTTTACGGCGTCTGCAAAAACGCCAAAACCGCAGTCTTTAACTATATCGGAAATGTTTTTCAGTTCCATCCCAAAGCGAATATCGGGCTTATCCGAACCGAATCTGTCCATTGCCTCACGGTAAGGCATTCTCTGTATCGGAAGCGGAATATCAATGCCCAGCGCCTCTTTGAAAACGTGAGCAAGAAGTCTTTCATTGATATTCATAACGTCCTCTTCATCAACAAAAGAACATTCAATATCTATCTGAGTGAAATCCGGCTGTCTGTCAGCTCTTAAGTCCTCATCCCTAAAGCAGCGGGCTATCTGGAAATATCTGTCATATCCGGCAACCATCAGCAGCTGTTTAAACAGCTGAGGAGACTGCGGCAGCGCATAAAAGCATCCCGGGTGAACCCTGCTCGGAACAAGATAATCTCTGGCGCCCTCAGGCGTGCTCTTTGTAAGCAGAGGCGTTTCCACCTCGATAAAGCCTTCGTTTACCATAAACTGTCTTGTAAGATTCGCGATCTTGCTTCTCATGATAAGATTTCTTTGCATATCCGGACGGCGAAGATCAAGGAAACGGTACTGAAGACGAAGTTCTTCGCGGGTATTTATATCTTCCTCAATAGGGAAGGGCGGCGTATCGGATTCCGCAAGGACGCGAAGCTCTTTTACACGAAGTTCAATGCTGCCTGTCGCAAGGTTTTCATTGACTGCAGCAGACCGTCTTTCTATCACGCCTGTAGCGGCAAGAACGTATTCGTTTCTGATACCGTAAGCTTTGTCAAAATCTTCTTTTGAAAGATCGTTTTTGTCAAACAGCAGCTGCAAAATACCGCTGCGGTCACGAAGATCGACAAAAATAAGCGCTCCGATGTTGCGTCGTCTGGAGGCCCATCCCATAACTGTTACGGTTTCGCCGATGTTTTTTTCACTGACTTCCGTGCATCTGTGAGTGCGATGCATACCTCTCATTGATTCAGGCATATCTTTAATAACCTCCGAAGTTATATTTTATAATATAGGATTTATGTAAAACTCTTTGAATCCGGTGACGCCTTCAGCTTCAAGCCTGGTTTTCTGGAACTTTTTGTTTTTAGCCATAGTAACCATCGACACCTCGTTTCCGGTCTTTCTTTCTTCTTGTGCTTCGCTGATGATCTCAAGTAGCCTGTCTGCCGGCATGTTTTTTTCTATAAGATATGCGATCCTTTTTTTATCGGGCACTTTATAGCCTTGCTCAAGCAGAATCGTGATAATACGTTCAAATCCGATGGAAAATCCGCAGGCAGGAATATCCTGACCTGTAAATTTTTCTATCATCTTGTCATATCTTCCGCCGCCTCCGACAGACGAGCCAAAATCTCCGATTTTTATCTCGAAAACAGGGCCTGTGTAATAACCCATGCCGCGAACAAGCGTAGGATCGAACTCGAGATTGTAAACACCTGACGCATTTCCCGCGCACCTTATGATAGTCTTGAGATTCTCGATCACGCTTTTATCAATATGATCTGCCAGGATGCTTTCCAGCATTTCAAGAGGCATTTCACTATTCTTTAGTTCCTCGAAAAGCTCTTTTGTTTTTTTTGAGGCGTGTTCGCCAAGTCCTGAATTTTCAATTTCGGAAACAACACCTTCAAGACCGATCTTGTCCATCTTATCAAGGATAATAAACACCTTGTCGTAGTCCTCCGGGCGAAATCCGCAATAAGCGGCCATGCTTTTAAGGATCTCGCGATCGTTGATCTTTATGGTAAATCCCTTAAAGCCTATCCTTTCAAGAAGGGTCGACGTGGCAAGGATCAGTTCTGTTTCGGCCAGGTTTCCGGGTTCACCGATAATATCTATATCGCACTGGTAAAACTCGCGAAAGCGCCCTCTCTGAGGCCTGTCAGCACGAAATACGGGGCCTATCTGAAGCGCCTTAAAGGGCCTTTGAAGTTCATTTTCATTGTTGGAAAAGAACCTTACGAGCGGAACGGTAAGGTCATAACGAAGACCGCTGTCGGAAAGATCTTCCTCCGTTTCGGCTTCGTTTATATGCAGCTTTTCCCCTCTTTTTAGCACTTTGAAGATAAGTTTTTCATTATCTCCGCCCTGCTTGCTCATCAGGTTTCCGAGACTTTCAACGACAGGGGTTTCAATAGATGTAAAGCCAAAACTGCCATACGTTTCTTTGATCATTGAAATAAGATAATCCCTTATCCGCATTTCTGCAGGGAGAATATCTTTCATGCCGTTCATGGGCTTTTTTGTAAGCGTCATTGATACTCCTTAAAATAAAATATTTAACCTTGTAATTATAGCATTGCAACGCCTGTTTTACAACCGATATGCGCGTTTTAGGGAGGGCAAAAAAAGGTTAATCATAATAGATTTTCTGCAGTCTGAAATATCCGTCCGCTTTTGAGGTCTTTTTTACGAGAATAAAACAGATCGCGAACATCACGATATAAAATACGTAAAAGCTCCAGTCGTAATCCGTCCCTTCCATTGTGGCAAAAAAATCGTAGGCCCCGTGAAAAACTATCGCAAAAAACAACGATAATACTCTCATAACAAATGACAGCACACGCCTTAAATCAACCTGAAGCTGTTTTGCGATCCCGTAAAAAACGCCCATCACAACCGCAAAGCAGGTATGCCCCGGTATGGAAAAAACAGCCCTGACAAGCGCTGTTGCAAATCCATAATTGAAAACGTACATGATATTTTCAAACAGTGCAAAGCCCAGCGATACAAAGACAGCATATACAACGCCGTCAAAACGGCAGTTAAAAGCAGGGTTGTTCCACGTCCTTATACGCAAAAACAGGTATTTAACACCCTCTTCCGAAACCGCCACTACGCAAAAGTACATCAAAAGCCGGTAGTAAAGTTCGTTTTTCACCGCCATCCCATTAAGAATGTTTTCTCCAAGCGTTTCCGTTAACATCGCGATAAACGTGGAGACTATCCCCAAAATGACAAGAGAAACAAGGAGCCTGCGGGGCTCTTTTTCGAGCTTGTCTTTTTTGTAGATATAAATCATCAGAGCTATTGCCGGAGCCACTGCCGAGATCAGCAGCATTCTTTCGCCGTTAAATAAATAAGAAAACATTTGACCTTCTTTTCCCCATTTCTTCTTAAGCAATAAAAAACCGCCCCCTTTATTTCAGGCAAAAAAGGAAGGCGGTATTAAAACTTATTTGAAATCATGCGCCTGATTAAGCACCATTTCCTTTACTTTAAGCAGACGTACCTTCGTTGCGTTTTCATTTTCTTCAAGCTTCATGGTAATATACCTTATGTTGCTTTGAAGCTCCGGTATCATGACATATTCAAGGGCATTTACCCGTCTTCTGGTCTTTTCGATCTCTTCAGCAAGAAGCTGCATGGTCTTTTCTACCTGAGCGAGCATGAGCATATCTTCGAAAACCTTAGAAAGGGCCTCAAGCGCGTCGTCCAACTCTCCCGAAGTCTGAGCAAAGCCGTACGGAAATATTTCTGACGGATCGCTGTTTTTTGTACGGAAAGTATAAAGCGGAACGTTCACGCTCATGATATTTTTGTATTCCGTCTCGAGCTCTACGCTCTGACGGGGATAAAGCAGCGCCTGCTCAAGCATTTCGGGCGACATGATGGACCCCGCTACCTGAAGCGAGCCGTAAGCCCTTGTAAGACCCTCTTCAACGCTGAGTCTTAGTTCCTTATTTTGTTTTATTACATCCATGAATTGTCTCATCAGCTCATCGCGCTTGTCTTTGAGAAGCTTGTGTCCGCGCACAGCCGTCTTCAGACGCCCTTTTAGCTGATTGAGAACCATTCTGGTGGGTGTAACGGTTTTGCCTGCCATTATTGAATCTCCTTAGGCATATACTTGTCGATCATTTCGGGTTTTACACGCTTTAACTCGCGGCGTGGAAGTATCGAGAGCAGTTCCCAGCCGAGATTTAGCGTATCAATTATGGATCTGTTTGTATCATTTCCCTGGCTGACGTATCTGTTTTCAAACTCGTCAGCAAATTTTGCAAAAAGCTTGTCATCGTCGGAAAGCGCCGCTTCGCCAAGTATCGTCATTAGCTCTTTGGCGTCTTTTCCTCTTGAATATCCCGCAAACAGCTGGTTCATGGTTCCGGCATGATCTTCTCTGGTCTTTCCTTCGCCTATTCCTTTATCTTTCAGACGGCTGAGCGAGGGAAGAACGTCAATGGGAGGCACTATTCCCTTTCGGTGAAGATCACGGCTGAGTATGATCTGCCCTTCGGTAATATAACCTGTCAGATCCGGGATAGGATGAGTCTTGTCATCCTCAGGCATGGTAAGAATCGGTATCATGGTAATAGAACCGCTCTTTCCCTGTCTGCGCCCGGCTCTCTCATACATTGTGGCAAGGTCGGTATAAAGATATCCGGGATAGCCGCGGCGTCCGGGAACTTCTTTTTTTGCAGCCGAAATCTCACGCAGCGCCTCGGCGTAGTTTGTAATATCAGTCATAATTACAAGAACCTGCATTCCCTTTTCGAAAGCCAGATACTCTGCTGCCGTAAGAGCCATACGGGGAGTCGCGATTCGTTCTACCGCCGGATCGTTTGCAAGGTTTGAGAATACAACCGTTCTTTCGATCGCACCGGATTTTTTGAATTCGTTTATAAAGTATTCAGACTCTTCAAACGTAATGCCTATTGCTGCAAATACGACGGCGAAGGTCTCATTGTCTCCGAGGACCTTTGCCTGACGCGCTATCTGTGCGGCAAGCGCGGCATGAGGCAGACCCGATCCCGAGAAAATAGGCAGTTTCTGGCCTCTTACAAGAGTATTGAGTCCGTCTATGGCCGATACACCGGTCTGTATGAACTCAGCGGGATAAGCCCTCGCGGCAGGGTTCATAGGAAGGCCGTTTATATCCATATATGCGTCTGCGATAATTTCCGGTCCGTTGTCAATAGGAAGGCCCATTCCGTTAAATACGCGACCGAGCATATCCTCAGAAACCGCAAGCTGCTGCGGATGTCCAAGAAAGCGCACCTTGGTTTCGGCAAGATTGATTCCCTGAGCGGATTCAAAAAGCTGTACTACGGCTTTATCCCCTTCCACTTCAAGAACCTTGCACCTTCTTACCTGGCCGTTTTGAAGCTCAAGCTCGCCGAGCTCGTCATATGTAACGCCCTCTACGCCGTCAACTATCATCAAGGGGCTGGCTACTTCTCTGATGGTTTTATACTCTTTGATCATTACAGTTCCCCTCCTTCCGCAACAAGCGCAGCTATCTGATCTTTCATATCAGTCTCGATTCTGTCATATGCCGCGTCAAAATTGTTTGGATCCGCCATTTTTGCTCGTCCTATCGCTTCTCTCGCGTCTATGACAAAAAGCTTGTCGATATTCGATATTCTGTCAAGAACGTCTCTGCAGAGGCTGTCGTATTTCAAAATAATATCCAAAAGCCGGAATTGTTTTTTGTATGAAGAATAAGCGTCTTCGTCAACAAAAGCGTTCTGCTGAAGGAAGTCCTCTCGAATCATCTTTGCGGTTTCCATAGTCAGTCTGTCATTTGCCGAGAGCGCGTCCTGTCCGACAAGACGAACGATCTCCTGCAGCTCGCTTTCCTCCTGAAGAATATGCATCGCTTTTGTGCGGTTTTTCATATATCTTTCGCCGAACTGCTGAGTATACCACGGTTCAAGCATATCAAGATAAAGCGAATATGACGTCAGCCAGTTGATTGCAGGGAAATGTCTTGCGTATGCAAGAGACGAATCAAGCGCCCAGAAAACCTTTACGATACGCATCGTCGCCTGGGAAACAGGCTCGGATATGTCTCCTCCGGGAGGCGATACCGCTCCGATGGCCGTAACGCTTCCCTTTCTGTCCTCGCTGCCGAGACATGAAACGTTTCCTGCTCTTTCATAAAACTGCGAAAGTCTTGAAGCAAGATATGCGGGATAACCCTCTTCACCGGGCATTTCTTCAAGACGGCCCGACATCTCGCGAAGAGCCTCGGCCCACCTCGATGTAGAGTCAGCAAGAACAGCAACGTCATAACCCATGTCGCGGAAGTATTCGGCTATAGTGATACCCGTATAAATAGACGCTTCACGGGCAGCAACAGGCATATCGGAAGTATTTGCTATAAGGACCGTTCTTTTCATCAGCGGTTCTCCGTTCCTCGGATCCTTTAATTCGGGGAACTCCATCAAAACGTCCGTCATCTCGTTTCCGCGTTCTCCGCAACCGATATAAACGACTATGTCCACGTCAGACCATTTTGCGAGCTGGTGCTGAACTACAGTCTTTCCTGAACCGAAAGGTCCGGGAACTGCTGCAGTACCGCCCTTTGCAATGGGAAACATCGTATCTATGATACGCTGTCCGGAGTTCATTGGACGTGAAGGAACGTGTTTCGTTTTGTACGGTCTGCCTATTCTTACAGGCCAACGCTGTATCATGGTAAGTTCATGAATATTATGGTTTTCATCCTCAATACAGGCTATCACGTCGGTAACAACGTGCGTGCCGGTCTTTATGGATTTGAGTTCGCCGCTGATACCGTAAGGAACCATTATCTTATGAACTATAGCGGACGTTTCCTGTACGGTGCCAAGCACGTCGCCGGCTTCCAATTTGTCGCCGACAGAGGCCACGGGGACAAAGTCCCACTGTTTTACACGATTTAACGCGGGCACGTCTATGCCTCTCGTGATACAGTCTCCCGCCTGTTCCTTCATTTCAGGCAGAGGTCTTTGTATTCCGTCGTAAATATTATCAAGCATGCCGGGGCCAAGCTCTACCGACATCGGCATTCCGGTGGTAATAACCTCCGCTCCGGGGCCAAGTCCCGACGTTTCCTCATAAACCTGAATGGAAGCCTTATCGCCTGTCATGTTAAGTATCTCGCCGATAAGACGGTTTTCACCGACTCTTACAACGTCCGACACGTTTGCGTCGGCAAGACCTTCTGCCACTACAAGCGGTCCGGATACTTTTGTGATTATTCCGCTCATATTTTTTAATCCTTCCTGATCAAAATATGTTAATCCAATATATTTGTTCCGACAGCCTTTTCAACTGCGGCATTCAGCGCCGAAAGTCCTCTTCCGGTGCTTCCTTCCCTGCCCGGGATCAGAATGATCGCGGGTGACGGACTGTCTTTATATTTTTCAATCTCGCCTGCGACTGATTCGGCAAAATTTTCCTCGATATAAATAATTGCATAATCCTCCGAATCCCGGGTAAGCGTTTTTAATTTTTTTTCGGCTTCCTGCCCGTTGTTTACCGGATATGTTTCCAATCCGAGCGCCTTGAATCCGACAACGGTTTGCGAAGATCCGATAACGGCTATCTTAAGCATACAGATCACGCAGCCTT
>DFFO01000059.1:24212-24371 GCA_002369255.1 Lachnospiraceae bacterium UBA3774 | reverse complement strand
GGTTCAAATCCTGCTCCCGCTATTTTGTACCTTTACATCGGAAATCATGAGATTTCCTTTGACTGGAAATCAGCAGATTTCTTTTAATTTTTATGAAAGTGCCCACTCGCTACGCGACTTCGTCGCTTCGCTCGTGACCGTCAGTCTTTCGACTGCCGG
>DFFO01000059.1:0-24052 GCA_002369255.1 Lachnospiraceae bacterium UBA3774 | reverse complement strand
AACGGACTGAAAATCCGTGTGTCGCTGGTTCGATTCCGGCCCTGGGCACTTTCTTTTGTCTTTTTCTCTTTATATCTTAATATTTATGGCTTTATCAGGCGGGTTTTGATGGAAATAAGCCGTGTGATATGGTATAATCTTCATCAGCTTTTTGGCTAATAATGTATAAAAACTGTGAATAAGTGAACAAATTTTTGCATAATTGTGGAAAACTTGTTGTTTTTTTGCAAAACTTTACTTGTTTTTTAAAGTTTTTCCACAAAACTTAGTGTAAAATCACGGAAAAATATTTATGGGTAAAATTTTTTACTTGATGGGTAAAAGTGCTTCCGGGAAGGACAGCATATATAAAAAACTTATATCCGATTCTGATCTGAGCCTCGAGGGCGTAGTCATGTATACGACAAGACCCATGCGCGAAGGCGAGGTTGACGGCAGAGATTATTTTTTTATTGATAATGAAGAGTTGGACAGGCTCAGAGGCGAGGGAAAGGTTATTGAAGAAAGAACTTATAATACCATGCACGGTCCCTGGACTTATGCGACCGTTGACGATGGGCAGATAGACCTTTCAAAAGGCAGTTACCTGATCGTGGGCGTTTTGTCTTCATACATCGAAACGTGTCGTTTTTTCGGAAAGGAAGCCATTGTTCCCGTTTACGTTGAGGTGGAAGATGGCGAAAGGCTTTTCCGGGCGTTAAAGAGAGAACGCGCCGGAAACGGAAAATACAAAGAGCTTTGCAGAAGGTTTTTGGCCGACAGCGAGGATTTTTCCGAAGACAAGCTTCTTGGCGCCGGAATCGAAAAAAAATATGACAATATCGATTTTGACGCTTGTATAAGGCAGATCAAAGATGATATAAGAAAAAATGACCTATAACGATATTAAAGAATATTTGTTCAATATGATAGAAGAAAACAGAATAGTCCATTCTATCATAATGGAGGGAGTTTCGTCCGAGGAGGATAAAGAACCGGCATACAGCTTTGTAAGACGGCTTATGGGCAGCCTTGATAATCTTGACATCATCATTCCAAGGCATGAAAAAACCCATTTGATCAGCGTCGAAGAAGCAAGAAGCCAGATAGTCGATAATGCGCTCATAAAACCTTACGGAAACGCATACAAGATTTATCTGATCGACGGGGATCTTCTGCGTGTTGACGGACAGAACACTCTTTTGAAAACACTCGAAGAGCCGCCGGCATATGCGATCTTTATCATTTTTGTAAAAAGCGCTTCGGCGCTTTTGCCGACCATACGGTCAAGATGCCGCCTTTTGTCACTCACTCATGAGGACAAAATCGCAAAGTACAGCGAAAATGAGCAGCGCATAGCCGAGATCGGACGGCTTGCCGTTTCAGGAAACGCTATCGACGCTTCGGGTTTTTCTAAAGAAATCACCGCGTTTGTAAAAGCGGAAAAGCTCACGTATCCTCAGATTTTTGACATACTGCGAAAGGTTTACGCGGATGAGGTTTTCAAAAAAGAGGGGATCCGCGAAAAATATCTTGAAGGAGATATGGTCTTAGGCCAAGATGCCGCGCAAACCGAGAGGTCGTTTTTTTCAAGAATACAGGCCGTTTGCGAGGCGGAAGAAAAGATAAAACGTTCCGTAAATGCGGATCTTGTGCTGAGAAAACTTTTTTTGGATATAAAAACAGGAGAAATATAATGACTACTGTAATAGGTGTAAAATTTCGCTGCTCGGGAAAGATGTACTATTTTGATCCCGAAAACGAGCAGTTTGACAGAGGCGATAAGGTAATAGTCGAAACGGCCAGAGGCAAGGAAATGGGAACTGTTTGCGCGTCGAACCGCGAAGTGGACGACAGCGAAGTCTTTCAGCCGCTCAAGCCCATTATCAGAAAGGCCACCGAGCAGGATATTGCGACGGCAAAGGAATATTCCGAGAAAGAGCCGGCTGTATTTAGCCAGTGCAAGGAAAAAATCCGTGAGCACAATCTGGAAATGAAGCTTGTTCAGGCCGAATATACTTTTGACGGAAGCAAACTGATCTTCTATTTCACGGCAGACGGAAGAGTGGATTTCAGGGAACTTGTCAAAGATCTTGCTTCGATGTTCCACACGAGAATAGAACTCAGGCAGATCGGCGTCAGAGACGAGGCGATGATCTGCGGAGGCGTTGGAGTATGCGGAAGAACGCTTTGCTGCTGTTCGTACCTGAATGACTTTGTGCCCGTTTCCATAAAAATGGCCAAAGAGCAGAACCTTTCCCTGAATCCGACAAAAATATCAGGCGTATGCGGAAGACTTATGTGCTGCCTGAAAAACGAGCAGGAAACCTATGAATATTTGAATTCTTCTCTGCCGAACATCGGAGAGACGGTATATGACAAGTTTGAGGGCACAAAAGGCGAGGTCAAGGAACTCAACGTTTTAAAGCAAAAGGTAAAGGTTCAGATCACGCTGGATGACGGGACAAATGAAATAAGGGAATACCACGTATCCGAGCTGACTTTTAAGGCAATGAAAAAAGTATTCACGGATGAAACCGACGACGCGGAGCTTCAGGCGCTTGAAAAGGAAGAGGAAGAAGAGCTTGAGCAGCGCACGCAGGAACAAGAGGTCATTTCCGTTCCCGAAGAGGAAAAAGGCGAAGCGAACCGTCGCCGCGGCAATAAGAATCACAGACCCGGCAATGCGGGAGGCGGCGGCAGAGAAAACGGCGGCTTTAAAAAACGCTCCCACAACGATAGAAAGCAAAACGGCGGCAGAAAGAGTTTTAATAAAAACAGAGACAAAAAAGTCCCTGAAAAATAATTACCGATGAGCAGTGCTTTGTTAAAGGACGGAGAAAGAATAGACGATCTCCAGAGAAACGGATATAAGATAATCCAGAATCCGGAAAAATTCTGCTTTGGTATGGACGCGGTGCTTCTGTCCGCATTTGCATATACCCGGAAAGGTGAAAGAGTCCTGGACCTCGGCACCGGGACGGGGATCATCCCCATACTTATGGCGGCAAGATATCCGCTGGCTCAGTATACCGGGCTTGAGATACAGGAAGATATGGCAGATATGGCAGGGCGCAGCGTTATTCTTAACGACCTGGCCTCAAAGATCAGGATCTGCAGCGGAGATCTGAAAAAAGCTTCGAACCTGTTCGGGCCGGAAAGTTTTGACGCGATCACGGTAAATCCACCTTATATGAACGAAGATCATGGGCTGAAAAATCCTTCCGAGCCTAAAGCGATAGCAAGGCACGAGATCCTTTGCACATTGGAAGACATTTTAAAAGAAAGCTCAAGATGTCTTGTCTCCGGCGGGAGATTCTTTATGGTTCACAGACCGCACAGGCTTGCGGAAATCATAGAAAAAATGAAAAAATATTCGCTTGAGCCAAAGCGGCTGCGCGTTGTTTATCCGAGGGAAGAAGCGGAAGCAAAGATGGTGCTCATAGAAGCGTCAAAAGGCGGTGGAAGTTGGCTGAAGATCGAAAAGCCTTTGATCATTTATGATGACGCGGGAAAGTACAAAAAGGAAATCTACGAGATATATGAAAACTGACGGATACGGACAACTGCATATCGTTGCCACGCCGATAGGAAATCTGGCGGATATCACTTTCCGTGCCGTAAAAGCGCTGCGTGAGGCCGACCTTATTGCTGCGGAAGATACCAGGCACAGCCGGATTTTGCTTGAAAAATATGAGATAAAGACGCCGGTGACCAGCTATCACGAGCACAACAAGTATGACAAGGCATATATTCTGGCGGAGAAATTGAAAGAAGGAAAAAATATAGCTCTCATCACCGATGCGGGAACTCCCGCAATATCGGATCCCGGTCAGGTTCTTGTGGATATATGCAAAAAAGAGGGTATTTTGGTTACCTCAGAGCCGGGACCTTGCGCTCTTGTTACGGCGCTTTCGATATCGGGAATGCCGTCCGGAAGATTTTGCTTTGAAGGGTTTCTTCCGGCAGACAGGCAGGCAAGGGAAAAGATCCTTGCTTCTCTCGAAAAAGAAGAGAGAACCATTATTTTATACGAGGCGCCTCACCATCTGAAAAAAACCGTATCGCAGCTGGCTGAAAGGCTGGGTGATCGGCGGATGTGCGTTTGCAGGGAACTTACAAAGACCTTTGAAGAGGCCTGGCAGACGAGCCTGTATGACGCAGTGAAATATTATGAGACCAATGAGCCGAGAGGCGAATACGTTTTAATAATAGAAGGTATTGACGAAGCAGAAATATTTGCCGGGGAAAAAGAAAAATGGAGCAAAATGACGCCGCAGGAGCATCTTAAATTTTATACCGACAAAGGTATTGATAAAAAAGAAGCCATGAAAAAAATGGCGGCGGACCTCGGTTGCAGCAAAAGAGACGTTTATAGGTCGTTGCTTTAGAAAAGGAGAAAAAAATGAATATCTGTTTATACGGTGCAGCCAATGATAATATCGACAGAAAATACATCGAAGCTACGTTTTCGCTGTGCAAAAAACTCGGAGAACACGGACATGCGCTTGTTTTCGGAGGCGGCGGAGTCAGCGTGATGGGCGCGGCCGCCAGAGGATTTCAGGCAGGCGGCGGAAAAGTCACGGGAGTCGTCCCAAGATTCTTCAAGGATCAGGGAATAGAAGATTTATATACAAAATGTGATAAATATATCTATACGTATACGCTCGCCGAAAGAAAAAGCATCATGGAAGACAACGCGGAAGCGTTTATCATAGCCCCCGGAGGGATCGGAACATACGACGAGTTCTTTCAGGTGCTCACGCTTAAGCATCTCGGAGTGCACAACAAGCCGATAGCCGTTTACAATATAGACGGTTTTTATGACACAATGCAGAATATGATGTTAAATGCGGACAGAGAAGGCTTCCTCCGGAGTCATACGCTTGAATGTTACCGGATCTGCACTACGGAAGACGAGGTAACGAGCTATTTGAGAAACAAGTAAAATTGGCCGTTTTTGGCCGTCATTGGCCGTTTACAAGCAAAAAAAGAGACCTTATAATGTAATCATTAAGGTCTCTTTTCTTTTTTCCCTGTATGTCATTTAAAAAAGTTCCGGCGTTTCGGACGGGAAATCGTCTTGTGCCGCCCCGGGAGAGCGCGCTTATAATAGGCGCTTTGCAGTATGAATTTTACGGACAGGAGCATGTATGAATAAAAAAATATTCGGGATCTGTGATCCTGACAGAGATTATGCGGAAAGCTTTTCTCGGTTTGTTTACAAAAAAGAAGGAAACAGGTTTGACGTAAGAGCATTTACAAAACCGGAACTGCTTAGAGAATACCTAAACGGGGGAAGCTTTGACGTTTTGCTGGTTTCCGAGGATTTTATAGACGCGGGAGAAGATATGCAGGCGGGCGAAGGGGTATTTCCGAAAAAGTCCACTTTTGTCCTTTCTGATGAAAGAGAAGCCTGCGACTATATTTATCCGGTTATTTATAAATATCAGTCCACCGAAAAAATTCTCTCGCATATCCTGCAGGGTTTTGACAAAAAAGACGGATCCCGAAGAGGCAGAGGCACGTGCAGAGTGACGGGTATTTATTCACCGGTCAAAAGAAGCGGAAGGACAGGTTTTTCGCTGGCGCTCGCAAAGACTCTGGCTGAGAAAAAAAGCGTGCTGTACCTGAGCTTTGAGGAACTTTGCAGCGAGGACTTTCTTCGAAAAGAAAACAATCCTGAGGCGTTGGGAATATCTGACATTCTGTACAAATATACTGTTGACGGGGATGAAGAGGTTTTTTCGACGGCGGAGATACCAAGCCACAGCGGTTTTGACTATCTTGCGGCCGCAAGCTGTCCCGACGACATAAGAAACGCGGATTGCAGTCTGCTCAGGTTTATTGTCGAAGAATTCAAAAAACAGGGCAATTACAGAGAGATCGTGATCGATATCAGCGATTATCTCCCGGAACCTGAAAAGCTTCTTGACGCCTGCGATGAGATAGCGGTTCCCGTATTAGGTGACGAAAGATCAGAAAAAAGGCTTGAATTATGGGAGGATTATCTTATCGGCAGAGGCGCGGCAGACCTGATAGAAAAAAGCAGACGTATAACGGTCCCGGTTTATGATATCGAAGATTTTGCAAAAAGCTATCTGAAACAGAGAGAAAGATAGGAATGCTGGATATTGAAGGCTTGAAGGAACAGCTGAAAAAGGACGTAATAAACGGACTTGACATGTCAAGAGAGCTGAGCGACAGAGAGCTTCTTCGGGAAATAGATCTTGAAACCGCTTACAGGGATAAAACAAAAAGCCTCTCGGTGAGAGAGAGGGCAGCAATAAGAAAGGAACTGTTTGATTCTCTGCGCAGACTCGACGTGCTTCAGGAACTGATAGAGGATGATGAAGTGACGGAAATCATGGTAAACGGGACTTCAGCAATTTTTTATGAAAAAGAAGGAAAAATAAAATTGTGGAAGAAAAATTTTTCAAACCGTGAAAAGCTCGAAGACGTGATCCAGCAGATCGTATCCGGGGTCAACAGGGCTGTAAATACTTCAAGCCCCATAGTGGATGCAAGACTTGGCGACGGCTCGCGTGTAAACGTGGTTTTACCTCCCGCTGCTCCGGAAGGGCCGGTTTTGACGATCCGGAGATTCCCCAAAAAACCGCTCAGTATGGAGGACCTTGTAAAGACGGGAAGTCTGGACGGGAACTTATCGGCCTTCCTGAAAGACGCGGTTAAAAGGGGCAGAAGCATTTTTGTAAGCGGCGGAACCGGCAGCGGAAAAACCACTTTTTTAAATGCGCTTTCCGGTTTTATCCCCGAAGAGGAAAGAGTGATCACTATAGAAGATTCTCTTGAATTACAGCTTTCCGTAAAAAATCTTGTGCGTCTTGAAACAAGAAACGTTTTGGCGGAGGGAAGTCTGGCCATTACGATAAGGGATCTTATAAAAACCGCGCTGAGGATGCGCCCCGACAGGATCATCGTCGGAGAGGTCAGAGGCCCGGAGGCGTTGGATATGCTTCAGGCAATGAATACAGGACATGACGGTTCTATGTCCACGGGGCATGCAAACAGCCCCGCGGATATGCTCTCAAGGATAGAAACCATGGTGCTGATGGGAAAAGAACTGCCGCTGCAGGCTATTCGCAGTCAGATTGGCTCGGCAATCGATATCATCGTGCATCTTGCAAGATTTTCGGACGGGAGCAGAAAGGTTGTTTCCGTACAGGAGGTGGCAGGTTATGAAGAAAATGAAATCAGGCTTCATGAGCTTTTTGCAAGAGAAAAAGGGCAGCTCAGAGCCGTCGGAGAATATATCGAAAAAAGGATATAAAACTGACCATTATGATAAGTACAGATTGTCTTCTCGTGAAAAAATCTACTGTGCGGCAGTTTGGGCCGCCATGTCCTTGCTCCTTGGCCGCCTTTTTTTTCACAGCTTTATTGCGGCTCTCCCGGTATTTTGCGCTCTGCCTTTGATTCAAAAATACTATGCGGGATCGAAAAAAGAAAAGAGACTTGACAGTTTTTCGGTTCAGTTTTGCGACGCGATGAGCGCGTATGCGGCCGCGATCAGCTCCGGATATTCGGCGGAAAACGCGGTAAATGAGGCGATTAAAGAAACGGAAAGGGCCTACGGCAGAGAGAGCGACATGGTAATAGAGTTAATGATAATTAAAAGAAGGCTTACCGTCGGAGAGACCATCGAGAACGCGCTGTCTGAATTGTCGGAGAGAAGCGGATCGGAAGAGATCATGGAAATGGCGGAGGTTTTTTCTCAGGCGAAAAGAAGCGGAGGCTCTTTGCCGAAAATATTGCGGCATACGGTTCAGGCGCTTGAAAGAAAACAGAGGCTGAAAGAAGAGATCAAAACGATCATTACGGCAAAAAGGCTTGAGCACAGGATCATGTGCATAATGCCGCTTGTGATACTGCTGTACGTCAATCTTGCAGGCGCGGAGTTTATCGCTCCTCTATATGACGGACTCCGCGGAAAGGTGATCATGGGAGCGGCTCTTGGTATTTATCTTTTTGCCGTGGCTCTTGGAGAAAAGCTTGTCAGGATAAGGGTATGAGAGCTGTCGATCTGTATTATAAATTCAGAAAAAAAGCCGGAAAGCCGGCGGTATCGGAGCGCAGTCTGAACACCGCATCGCTGCTTTGCCCGGACAAAAAACCGGAGGAAGAGGTAAGACGTTGGCATGAAAAAACCGCACGGAATACTGTTTTCTTTTTGATCGCCGCCTTGCTGACTGTTTCTTTTTCCATAATGCTGTCCGGCTCTAATATTGCACCGATCTCGGAAATAAAAAGACCGGAGTTTGGACAGGGCGCGAGAAATGAAAATCTTGAAATTGATTATGGCGATAATACTTATGAGCTTGCAATACCTGTGGAAGAAAAGCCTCTGTCTCCCGAGGAAACAAAGGCGCTGTTTGAGGCGGCAAGACAAGAGCTGACAATATCTTTGCTGGGTGAAAACGAATCCGCAAAGAGAGTGACAAAAAAGCTGAATCTCAGCACAAAAACAAGCGTAAGCTTTGTTGAAGCAAGCTGGCAGATCACGGATTACAGGCTTATCAGATACGACGGCTCTTTGCTGTTTGCAGATGATTTTACGGACGGGATTACCACGACCGTCAGGCTTCATTTGTATATAGGCGAGGAAACAAGAGAATATCCGATAGAGCTTTCGCTTTACAGACCGACGCCATCGGAGCTTTCCGCAGAGGAACGGATTTTTGGAGCGATAGAAAGAGAAAACGCTGACAAAAAAGAAAGCGACGTCATCATGCTTCCTGATGAAGTATCAGGAGAAAAAGTTTCTTTTAAAAAAGCGGACGGGAACATTTCGCCCGTTCAGGCCGCTGCACTTGCGGCAGTTGCGGGCGCGCTGATGGTATATATGCAAAGACGGCGAAGAAAGGAGGAACTGAAAAAAAGAAAAGAGAAACTCGAGCTGGATTATTCAGAGCTGGCGTTGAAGCTTTCGGTGCTTGTCGGCGCCGGGTACAGCACAAGAAGGGCTCTGGAAAAAACAGCTGAAGATTACAGAAAAGAAAAAGAAAAAAGACCTAAGGAAAAGCATTATCTTTCAAATGAATTGGACTATTTGTTAAGGCTAATGAACATGGGAACCCCTTTGGAAGAGGCGGCGGCAAGGCTTGGAGAAAGAACCGGAGTTCTGCCATATATGCGGCTTGCGGGGATCCTGGAAAGCAGTGAAAAAAACGGAAGAGACGACCTTATAGAAAAACTTGAAACGGAGGCGCAAAGCGCATTTGAAAACAGAATGATTCTGGCAAGAAGACAGGGCGAAAAACTGTCATCCAGGCTGCTGCTGCCCATGTTCATTCAGTTCGGACTGATTATAGCGATTTTGATAATACCGGCATTTATCAGCTGGTAGAGGGGGTAAAAATGAAAAACAAGATGTTGAAGCCAAAAACAGGAAGCTTTCTGCTTGACGAAACGGGAATCGGGGTGGTCGAGATCATTCTGATCCTGGTCGTGCTTGTGATCCTGGTAATGGTGTTTAAAGATCAGCTTTCACAGCTTGTAAACAGTATTTTCGGGAGTATAAATACAAAATCCGAAAGTATATATAGATAATATGTCAGAAAAACTCAGCGGACAGATTACGGTTTTTTTGAGCATGACCTTGCTCATGCTTCTGAGCCTTGTTTTTACACTGCTCGAATCGGCAAGGAGCGAGGGGCTGCGGCTAAGAGTACAAATGGCGGCAAATTCATCGATCGAATCGGTTTTCGCGCAATATGACAGATTGCTTTGGGATAATTACGGATTGCTGTTTTTTATGGACAGATACGGTGATGCGGCAGAACTTAAAGAGGTGGCTCAAAAATATGCGAAAAAAAACAGCGGCTCGGACTGGTTTGAATTTTCGGTAAAAGGCGTTGACACGGAAAAGTATGTCTCCGCAACTGATGACGGCGGCAGAGTATTTGAACGGTCAGTCTGCGACTATATGAAAAAAGCCGGACTTGTCGGAGTTGCAGCAAAGCTTGTTAAAGACATGACCGAGGCTTCGGAAATCATCGGAACAGACGCAGCAGAGGAGTTTGACCTCTCCGGCATCAGTGAAAAAGCAAAAGAGATAGACGAACGCATATCGGAAGCGGAAAACGACCTGCAGGAGAGGGAGGGCTCCTCTGTTGAAACACTGACTCCGGAAATGAACGAAAGCGAAGAAAGGGAAAAGTATGAACAACTGCGAACCACGTATGGAGATATAAAAAAGAAAGGGCTGCTTATGGCAGTTTGCGACGACGTGGAAACGCTGTCGGAGAATGTATTTGAAGCGGGTGAATTCCCGTCCTCTCTTTCGAGTTCTGAAAAATCAAAAAACTCAGGGATAGTAAGTGAATACGGACTGCATGAAGGAGCTTTGCTAAACGAATACTGCCTCGATCATTTTGATTCATATACAGACGGCGACAGGGAGTTTATGGAGCTTGAATATTTGATATGCGGAAAAGATTCGGCGCTCGCAAATATGTCTTCGGCTGTCAAGAGGCTTATCGCCCTGAGATTCGGGCTAAACTTCGTATGTCTGCTGAAGGATGAAGAAAAGGACGCAGAGGCAGAAATGATAGCCCTGATCATTGCCGGATGGACGTGCATAGAAGGGATAATAAAAGGCGTAAAGCTTCTTGTGCAAATGATCTGGGCTTTGACGGAATCGGTTGACGACGTAAGAAGTCTCCTTGCGGGAGAGAGCGTTCCGCTACTGAAAGACTCCGGAAAATTGACTCTTTCACAGGGAAGTGGCGGCTGGAATTACAAGCAGTATCTTCGGCTTTTGCTTTATCTGACGGGGAGAGAAAAGGTCTGCTACAGGGCTATGGACGTCATTCAGACAAAAATACGCCAAAGCGAACCTGCATTTACTATGAAAAACTGTATATATGCCGCGCGTATCAGCCTGGAGGCGGAAGCCTCGGCAATGTTTCCGTATCTTCCCGGAACTATCGACTATCATATGAACCAAACCGGCGAATACTGTTACGGGGATATTTTTTAGGGAGGTAGTCAAGGATGTCTCTTCGCAAAGGATTATTCCGGCGCTATGTTGAAAATATAAAAAATAAAATAAAAGATCCTTCCGAGTTCAACCCGCCGGATGATAACAACGGAGAGACTTCCTTGGCTTCCCGCCGGGGGAGTATCACCGCAGAGGCCGCGCTGGCAGTGCCGCTGTTTTTGATGTTTTTCGCGTCATTTCTCGGATTGTTTAAAATAATGCATACGCAGATAGAAAAACAATATGAAATAGATGCCGCGATTCAGAAGGCCGCAGTGTTTTCGGGAATTTTTTCCGATGATGAAAAGCCTGTATTTGAGCCAGGTCTTTCGCCTGGCGGATATGGAATAAAAATCGAAGATGACGAGATATCCGTGAGCGTGCCGTTTTATGAAAAAACGCTGTTTTCTTTGCCTTTTTCCTCCGGAGTCGGCTTTGGCGAAAGCGTGTGCAGAAGAGTCTGGAGTGGAAGAGTCGTGACAGAGGGTGAAGCTG
This sequence comes from Lachnospiraceae bacterium UBA3774, assembly GCA_002369255.1. GTDB lineage: Bacteria > Bacillota > Clostridia > Lachnospirales > Lachnospiraceae > UBA3774. Next base: position 12,576 of record DFFO01000059.1, on the reverse strand, counting down.
AAAATACCGATGAAATATATGTTTTTGTTGCGGAAAACGGCACGGTTTATCACAGATCGGAGGGCTGCACCCATCTGCGGCTGAGCATCAGTCCCGTTTCATCATCGGACGTAGGCGAGGCTCGAAACGAGAACGGCGGGAAGTATTATCCCTGTGAAAAATGCGGGGGAAACGGAGAAACGGTATTTATTGCAAAGGAAGGCAACAGGTATCATTCGAGCATGGACTGCAGTGGTCTGAAAAGATCATATGAAAGGGTGCTCCTTTCAGAGACGGATCTGCCTGCCTGCAGCAGGTGCGGAAAATGAATGAAGTGATAGCCGTGCTCGCACTTGGTATTATGTCAAAAAGAGATATAAAAAACAGAACAGTATCTCTTCTTTTTGTCGCTTTGTTTTTCTGTGCCGGAATAGTCATGCTGTGTACGGACGCCGGGGACAGCCCTGCGGCCGCGCCAAAAACGGTTTACAGCGGAGGCTTTTTTATGGCCGCAGGCATAATCACCAGGCTTATTCCGGGAGGAGTGGCGCTCGCCGCTTCGATACTTACCAAAAAAGTCGGAGAGGGAGACTCTGCGGCGCTGGCTGCGACAGGCATGCTTCTCGGATTTTGGAAAACGCTCGCAGCGCTTTTTATAGCGCTTTTTACCTGCGGCGTCTGGGGACAAACAAGAAAACGGGGAAAAGAGAAAAAGCTCCCTTTTATTCCGTTTTTGTTTGCAGGAGTTTTGACAGTACTTTGTTTGCAGGGGGCAAAATGAAAATAATAAAAGAAAATGGAGGCAGCATTACAGTAGAAGCAGCGTTTATCGCGCCTTTTACAATACTTCTCGTTTTTGCGATCATCATTGCGGCCATGTTTTTCAGAAGCAAAACCGCGGCTGCAGCAGCGGTGAGAAATGAGATAGAGCAGCGCTTTTCAGATGTAATGACGGGAAGTTCGGATGAAAAAACATTTTTTGAAAAACGGGAAAAGCCTGGAGTAAAGATATGGCCTTTCAGCGCGCTTTCATATTCAGAAAGCGCTGAAAAAACATTTATAAAGGCTCCTGACGAGCTGTTTGATATCAGATTTTTGAAAAATACTTCGGAGGCATTTAAAAATTGAATAATCTTGAAATATCATATGAAAGAGAATACGGAAAGAATTTCGTAAAGATAGGGAGCGTCGGGAAAGCCAACGAATATGCGCTTCGGATGCTTGAAGAAAACGAAATAAACGGTTTGCTGCCGGTGATGAAAAGCTTTGTTGATTCCGAAGAAAACTATATCTATGACGTCGGAGGAATGACGTCTTTGGAAAAACATTTCGCGCAGAGGCAGATGGAATATGAGGATTTAAAGCTGATCATTTCGGGGATTTCGGAATTATACGACCGGCTCGAGGAATATCTTCTTGATTTCAAAAAGCTGTATATCAATCCTTTTGCCATCTTTATATCGGCGGCCGGTGATACGCTCGGTTTTTGCTATTATCCCGAAGAAATCGAAAACAACGGCGACGGACTCAGAAAGCTCGGAGCTTTTATCCTAAAAAAGATCAATCATGAGGACGAGAGATGTTTTACGGCAGGGTACGGATTCTTTGACGCAGTCAGCAGGGACGCTTTTGATATTGAGGAGGTTCGCGATCTTATCAAAGAAAATACCTCGCAGAGCTCTCCCGAAACGGACAAACCGCCGGAAACCGCAAACGAAAGGCCGATTGAATTATCCTATGACGAATCCGATTTTGAAGATTTTTTTGAAAAAGAAGAATCCTCAGAGCTGCCGCCCCCGCCTGAAAGCAGGTCTGCAAAGGAGCGCTTGATAAAATATGCCACTCTGCTTGTTCCTGCGGCGGCTTTTATCGCCATAGCTCTGTTTATGTTTTCGGACAAAATGGACGGGCTCTCGCCGGGACTTCGGGCGGCCTGTCTGATACTGCTGGGAGCGGCGCTTTGCCTTGCGGGAATGGTGATCCGTAAGCGATAAAAAGCCTTAAAGACAAAAGTCGTTATCCATGATATAATACCTTATTGTTATGTTTTGTAACACATAAAAACAAGTAAGGCGGTTTTTCCGTATTTCATGAGAGAAGGCAGAAGCAGAAAAATAATAAGACAGATTGCAACATTGGCTGTGCTGATGTTTGCTACTTATTACTTTATCATGCGCGATAAGGACCTTGGAAGCGTATGGATGGTTTTTGTCAATTCGTCAAAGATCTGGCTGCTGGTTTCGATAGCAAGCATGGCGCTATATGTTTTCTGCGGAGGATATGCTATCCGCGTGCTGATGCAGGGACAGGGAAGAAAAATCACGATCTGGCAGTGCTTCAAGTATTCTTTTGTGGAATTCTATTTCAGCGCGATTACTCCGTCGAGTACCGGAGGACAGCCCGCCCAGGTTTATTATATGGGCAAGGACGGTTTTCCGAAATCCGACAGCACGGTAATATTACTTGCCATCACTGTGCTGTACAAAGGGTCGTTTCTGTTTATTACCGCAGTGCTGTTTATACTTAACTTCGGGTTTATTTCAAGACCGTTTGGCAGCGTCTGGATACTTGCCGTCTTGGGAATACTTATGAATGTCGGCCTTATTTCGCTTTTGATATTGCTGCTGTTCTCGAGAAAGATCATCAGATTTCTGAGCATAAGAGCGGTTAATATTTTAGGAAGGCTGCATATCATCAAAACTCCGGAAAAGTATCTTGAGTCTATAGAAGACAAGGTTGAGCATTATCACGAATGCGCGGCGTTCCTGATGAAAAACAAGCTTTTGGTCCTGAAAACTTTCGGCGTGCTCACGGTTCAGAGACTCTCGTTGCTTATGATCACTTTTTTTGTATATAAAGCGCTCGGGCTTACGGGATTTACGCTGCTTCAGGTTTTGGCGACGCAATGTCTTCTGAATCTCTGTGTGGATATGCTCCCACTGCCGGGAGCCGTCGGCATCAGTGAAGCGGTGTTTTTTATGTTGTTTACACCGATTTTTACCGAAGGAAAAATAACAACGGCGGTCCTTCTTTCCAGAGGAATCAGTTTTTATATTCTGGTATTTATAGCAGGAATGGTTGTGATCGGCGTACAGGCGGCAAGACTTTTGAAAACTGCCGCTGAGGATAAGGAGAACTAATGGAGAAAAAAGAAAGAAAAAAACCGGTCGGATACTATAATTATACGGTTATTTTGACTTACGTCGGCTTTTGCGCGGGCTTTTACGGAATCGTACAGGCGGTTTCCGGAAACGTTTATATCGCTCTTATATGCCTTATGATAAGCGGCGTATGCGATATGTTTGACGGCACAATAGCTGCTATGAGAGAGAGGACAAAAGAAGAAAAAGCCTTCGGATCATATATCGACTCACTCAGTGATATGGTCTGCTTTGGCCTTCTTCCCGGCTCTATTTTGTACGGCTTCGGAGTAAAAGACTTCTGGGGATATGCCGTAATGATCTTCTTTGCCCTGGCTGCGCTCATCAGACTGGCGTATTTTGACGTTCAGGAGCTTTTCGCTGACAGGAAGGAAGGAGAAAAAAGAACTCACTTCATAGGCCTTCCCGTTACCAACGCGGCGATCTTTCTGCCGGGTCTTATGGCGATCGACCTGTTTGTCGGATTGGATTATTCAATGGTATATCTGGCGGGACTTGTACTTGTCGGTGCGGCTTTTGTCACACCGTTCAAGATGAAAAAGCTGTATATGCCATGGCTGCTTATACCGGCATTTATCGGTCTTTGCTTTTTCGCTGTAATAATCATCTTCGGAGGAAAACTTAATCCTTGAGCAAGATCCTGAAAAAACTGTATTCAAGCAAATGGGGCAGGCTTGTTTTGAAGATCCTGACGGCTCCCGCGCTGTCAAAAGCGGCAGGCTGTTTTCTTGACTCAAGAAGCTCCGTCGCGCTTATCCCGCTTTTTATCAAGTCCGCCGGAATAGATATGACAGAGGTCGAGCCGACTGATTGGCAAAGCTTTAATGAGTTCTTTACAAGAAGACTCAAAGAAGGAATGCGTCCCGTTGATACGGACGCGGCGTCTTTTATCTCTCCGTGTGACGCTGATCTGAGCGTTTACCCGATAAAAGACGGCAGTTTTTTTATGGTAAAGGGCGTCAGATACTCTATCGGGGATCTTGTAAAAAACAAGCTTATCGCGGATACTTTTAAAGACGGACAGTGTCTGATATTCAGGCTTTCCGTAAACCACTATCACAGATATGTTTTTCCTGAGTCCGGATTTAAAAGCCGGGATATCAAAATCCCCGGAATACTTCATACTGTTCAGCCGGTAGCGACAGAGGCGCAGAATGTTTATGCCCAAAACAGCAGAGAATATTGCGTAATAAAAACAGATACTGCAGGGCCGGTCGTTTTTATGCAGGTCGGAGCCATGCTGGTAGGCAGGATAAGCAATGATTATCCGAACCCCGGCAGAGTACACAGAGGCGAGGAAGCCGGAAAATTTTTGTACGGCGGCTCAACGGTCATAGTTCTGATCAAGAAAGACAGGGTAGAAATTGACGAAAAAATCATAAAAGCCTCAAAGGAACACAAAGAGTATCCTGTAAGGCTGGGAATGAAGATAGGCGAAATAAAATAAAACGGGGATCAAAGATCCTCGTTTTCGTTTGATATGTAGTCAAAAACATCTGTGGGAGAAATCCCGAGCGCGGCGGCAAATTCGTTGTTTATCAAGCGCTCCGCGTCTTTTAAAAATCTTTCATCCGCGATATGCATTTTTTTGCCTATCTCACGCTGCTTTTTCTGATGGGTGACAAGAGTTTTGATGAGCTTGATCATCTCGCGCATATTTCCGCTTTGAATGATCTCCTTATAGCGAAGCTTGCGCTCTGATTCGTTGTCTATCCAGATGGTTTCTTCGGTGGAAATGTCGGCAATGATCCCGTTTACTTCGTCCCGACTGAGTGCATAACGCATGCGCTCGGAAACAAGAACCTCGTTGTCCATGGGCACAAAGATAGTAGACGTAGAGTTAAAAACAGGGCTAAGTACATAATACTTAACCATATTGTCTCTAAACGGTTTTTCCACGATTCCGGTTATGCAGCAGACCCCATCTGTTCCATAGTGAACCATATCATTAATCTTATATTTCATATTGTCACCTTTTTACTCACTTATTATAGCATTTTCCGAATAATAATTCAAAAAGCAAAAAATAAAATTCAGAATATTAAGCAAAAAATAAACAGATTAAATCACAAGAGCCATTCGGAATAAATTTTAAAAGAAAAAGATGTTTGTTTTTCACGGAACCCTAACGGCATCAGTTGGTCAAATGCTGCAGAAAAATCCTATTCTTGACTAAAAGCCGATTGATGTTAAAATATTTTCTATGCGTTTGGTGGAGCAAATATGAGTACTAACGATCCGAAGAAAAAAAGCAAAGAAGAAAAAAGAACAGCCCGTCAGCAAATGATGATGAACGCTCCGGTAGGCAGACTGATAATAAAAATGTCGCTGCCTACGATTTTGTCGTTTCTTATCACGTCTATTTACAGCCTTGCCGATACGTATTTTGTCAGCTCACTGGGAACTCAGGCTACGGCGGCGGTAAGCGTAAACTCCTCGCTTGATATGATAATAATGATGGGAGGATCAATGCTTGCGGTAGGCGCGGCAAGCTATATCTCAAGGCTGCTGGGGGCCGGAAACAGTGAAAAGGCAAACAAGGTCATGTCCACCTCGTTTTTCTCCGCATTGATTTTCGGAGCGGTTATACTGCTGTTCGGAAAGATTTTCGTGGGGCCGATGGTAAGATTGCTCGGAGCCACACCCACGTGTGAGCAGTATTCGATTGATTACGCCACCTATATTCTGTATGCAGCTCCTTTTATGGCGACCAGTTTTGTAATGAACCAGACTCTTCGCGCGGAGGGCAATGCGATGCTGTCCATGATAGGCATGGGCATCGGCGGAATACTAAACTGCATTCTCGATCCGTTCTTTATACTGAAGGAAGTTCACATTTTCGGAATGACTTTCGCAGGTCTCGGACTTGAAGTGGCGGGAGCTTCGATAGCAACGGCTATTTCAAAAATCATCGGCTTTTTGATCCTTATTATGCCGTACCTGTTAAAACACACGCAACTTCGTCTTTCGCTGAAAAATATTTCCTACGAAAAAGACATAGTAAAAGAGGTCACTACAGTCGGTTCCTCGTCTCTCTTTAGGACGGGTCTGTCGATCATTTCGGGAATAATACTGAATAATATCGCCGGAGGCATCTCGGACTCCATGTTGGCCGCCATCGGCGTGTCCACCAAGGTCATGATGTTCCCGTTCGGATTTTTGCTGGGCTTTGGCCAGGGATATCAGCCTGTGGCGGGGTACAGTTGGGGCGCAAAAAACTATCAAAGAGTGAGAACTGCGTATAAATTTGCCGCAAAGACGGCCATAATCGGAGCCGCGATCATGGGTCTGCTGATGGGAATTTTCTCAAACCAGCTTATAGGATTGTTTAGTGAAACCGACGCGGATCTGCTCAGGCTCGGTTCATTGTGCATAAGACTTCAATGTATCGCGCTTGCGGCTCACGGATGGGTAATGATAGTAAATATGTTCTGCGGAGCGATAGGAGACGCGTTTGGAGCGGTATTTTTGGCTATTGCCAGACAAGGAACCTGCTTTTTGCCGATAGTATTTCCCATGGCGTTTTTGTTCGGCGAGATGGGTCTGTGCGCGGTACAGGGAACAGCGGACGTTATTTCGATATTTCTTGCAATCCCTATAATAAGAAAAGTAATGAAACAGGTGAGTGAGGCAGAGGATGAGCTTGCCCGCAGCATGGCAAAGGAGAGCCGGGCTCTTCCCCGTCCTGAAATGGGACGGTCAATAACGGCGGCAGATCTTGACGACTGAAAAAGGAATATAAGATATAGCTATGAATAAAAAAGAAAGGGTTTCGGAAATTCTTGCAAGGCTTGATATGCAATACGGAAAAGACGTGCGTTGTTATCTGACGCATAGGGACGCGTGGCAGCTGTTGATAGCAGTCATCCTCAGCGCGCAGTGCACCGACGCAAGAGTAAATACTGTAACTCCGGAGCTTTTTGCGCGTTATCCTGACGCTCATGAGCTGGGGTGCGCAAATCAAAGCGACGTGGAAGCGATTATTCATCCCTGCGGATTTTTCAGAAGCAAGGCGGCCAATATCATTGCGTGCAGCAGAGAGATAGACGTAAAATACGGCGGGGAGGTGCCGTCCTCCATCCCTGAGCTTACTGCACTTGCGGGAGTCGGAAGAAAGACCGCAAACGTAATACGCGGGACGGTCTTCGGGGAGCCGAGCGTAGTGGTGGACACGCACGTAAAAAGAATATCAAACAAGCTCGGACTGACAAAGCAGTCAGACCCGGAAAAGATAGAATACGATTTAATGAAGGTACTTCCAAAAGATCATTGGATTTCATATAATAGCCATATAATAACGTTGGGGAGAACTATCTGCACAGCGAGAAGACCCGCCTGCGAAAACTGTTTTTTGTGTGACGTTTGCCCCACGGGAGGAAAGAATGTTTAATTTCAACAACAAAAAGACCCAGAGGATAATCATAACGATCATTGCGGTTATCCTTGTAATTGCGATGGTTCTTCCGCTTGCGCTCGAGCTTTTCAACATATGATCATCTGTATGACGGGTAATGCCGGAGATACCGGCGCCGCCGCGCTTGCGTCGGAAAACAGAGAGTTGCTGCTGAAAAAGTTTTCGAAAGCTTTCCTTGATGACGTACAAAAATGCGTGGAAATCTGTGATCCTCCAAAAGACGCTATTTTCGTCAGGATTGAAGAAGGAGGCGTATACAGAGCGCTTTGGCGGCTCGGAGAAACGCTTGCATGCGGACTTGAAGCAGTATCTGCTGACATACCTGTAAAGCAGGAGAGCATAGAAGTGTGCGAAGCGCTTGATAAAAACCCTTATGAGCTTCCTTCAGGCGGATTCGTTTTTGTCATACCCGACGGGGAAAGGCCAGCGAAGGGAAAAATAATCGGCCGTACCAGAAATGATAACGACCGGATCATTATTCTTAAAAATATTATCAGATATATTAATAAATAGGCCGCGGTTTATTTAAACACCGCTATCGTAACGCCGTATCCGCCCTCGTTGTACTGTGCGGTACGGTATTCTTTTATGTTTTTATTATTGCGAAGCATAGTCTGAACAGCTGATTTCAGTGCGCCCGTGCCCCTCCCGTGGATGATCCTGACTTCGGAAAGATGTGCGAGATACGCGTCGTCAAGATATTTGTCAAGCTCCGGCATTGCTTCGTCCACGCGCATCCCGACAAGATTGATCTCTGTAGAGACAGAAAGAGATTTGTTTTTGCCGATAGAGGACGTGCTGACAGACGAGATGGCCGCGTCTTCTTCTCCTTCGAGGAGTTCTATATCTGAAATGTTTACCTGAGAACGCAGTATTCCCATCTGAACAAAAAGATTGCCTTTCTGATCGGGAAGCGTGCTTACGGTGCCGTTAAGGTTCATGGACAACACTCTGACACCGTCGCCGATATGAAGATCGGAGGATCTGAGCTTGTCATTTTTCTTTGTGTTTAGCCCGAAACCGCCGCTTGTTTTTGAGATTTTTTCGCGAAGAGCGCTTCTTTCCGCTTCGGCTTCTTTTGAAACAGAAACGCCTGCCTTGTTTAGTGCGCGTATGGCTTTGTCAGCGGAATCTTTCGCGTCCTGAAGGATTTTTCGCGCTTCATCTTTTGCATCCTGAAGGATTCTTGCTTTTTGGGCTTCAAGGCGTTCCTGCTTTTCGGACAATTCGTTTTTTAAAGATTCTATTTCCAAGCGAAGTCTGGCTGCCTCAGCCTCCTGATTTTCCATGTTTTTTCTGCGGTCTTCAAGATCGGAGATAACGTCTTCAAACGCTTCGTCACTGGCTCCTATGGCGGCTTTGGCGTCATCGATGATGTAGTCCGGAAGACCGAGCTTTTTGGATATGGCAAAGGCATTGCTCTTGCCGGGGACGCCGATAAGCAGTCTGTATGTAGGTCTGAGCGTTGCCACGTCGAATTCGCAGGAAGCATTTTCGACGCCTGCGGTTGACAGGGCAAACAGTTTGAGCTCGCTGTAATGGGTGGTGGCTATTGTTCTTATTCCGAAAGAATGAAGCCGCGACAGTATCGATATCGCAAGGGCTGCACCTTCGGTGGGATCTGTTCCTGCACCGAGCTCATCAAAAAGAACGAGAGAATTACCATCCGCTTTTTCCATAATCTGTACGATATTGGTCATGTGAGCGGAAAAAGTGCTCAGGCTTTGTTCGATGCTCTGCTCGTCTCCTATATCGGCAAAGACCTCGTCAAAAACAGAGAGCTTTGATCCGTCGTCGGCCGGGATATGAAGGCCGGCCATTCCCATCAGGCTGAGCAGACCGACGGTTTTTAAGGTCACTGTCTTTCCGCCGGTATTCGGACCGGTAATGATAAGAAGATCAAAACCGTCTCCGAGGCGGACGTCGATAGGAACGACGGTCTCTTTTGAGATCAGCGGGTGGCGAGCTTTTTTTATGTTTATGATCCTGTCCGGAGAAAAATCCGGCTCAGTACCCCTGTATGAAGCGGAAAAAGCAGCTTTTGCAAAAATAAAATCAAGCTCCGTAAGCACATGATAGTCGGTTTCAAGCTGAGCGATATATTCCGAAGCAGCAAGACTGAGGGAGGCAAGAACGGCTTCGATCTCCTTTTGCTCGCGGATAAACAGCTCTTTGAGCTCGTTGTTCAGTTTTACAACAGACATGGGTTCCACAAAATATGTGGATCCGCTGCCGGACTGATCATGTATCAGCCCGGAAACCTGAGATTTGTATTCTGCCTTTACCGGAAGACAATACCGCCCGTCGCGCATCGTGATCACACCGTCCTGCAGATAAGTGCGGGCGCTGACAAGGAGAGAGTTTAGCTGAGAATGTATTTTTTCGTTTGTGAGCCGAATAGAGCGGCGGACGCTTTTTAATCCGGGGCTTGCGTCATCGCTGATCTCTTCTTCGGAAATGATACAGCGTTTTATTTCGGAATTGAGTGAAGATAAGGGCTCTATCGCGGAAAACAGCGGTGAAAGAGAGTCTTCGGTCTCGTCGTCGCCCCTTCTGCCATAGGCCTTGGCTCTTGCCGCCGCGTCAAGAGATGAGCTGATGGAAAGCAGCTCGGGCGCGCTTAAAAAGCCGCCTACTTCAAGACGTTTTAATGATGCGAGATAATTTTTTACGCCGCCGAAGGACGTGCTTCCGCAAGAAGAAATGCGAAGCCTTGCGTCGGTGGTCTGTCCCTGCGCAGAAACGATCGCGCCGATATCGTTTTTCGGCGTAAGCTCGGCGCAGAGGCGTTTGCCCGCGTCGGTGACTGCGTAAGAGCAGAGTTTTTCTATGATCTTATCGTATTCGAGTGTATGTAAGGCTTTAGAGTTCATAAAACTGCATATAAAACATCAGCGTTTAATTTTCGATGATGTTTTTCATGTTGTAAAGCCCGGCAGGTTTTCCCATGAGCCAGGCCGCTGCGGTGAGTGCGCCTTCAGCAAAGAGCGCTCTGCTGTGCGCTTCATGCTTTAAAGTGATCGTCTGGTTTGGCGTGCTGACAAGAACTTCATGTATGCCGGTGATGTTCCCACGGCGAACTGCCGAAATGCCGATCTCCCCGGGCTCGCGTTTTCCCTGACCGCTGCGCCCACACTTGATGGAGGCGCCGTCCAGAACGGAAGCGATCTCTTTTGCAAGAGTAAGAGCCGTGCCGCTGGGCGCGTCAACCTTTCTGTTGTGGTGTGTTTCAACTATTTCAATATCCGCTTCCGGGAAAGCGGAAACTGTCTTTTTTGCAAGCTCAACCAGCAGGGCTACACCCATAGAGTAATTCGATGCAAAGAAAACGGGGATTTTTTCGGAAGCCGTTCGTATGCATTCCTGCTCGTCGTCGGTTTGTCCGGTGGTTCCGATAACGAGGGGAGTATTGCTGCCCACGGCGAAACGGACAAGATCCTTAGTCGCGCTATGATGCGAAAAATCGATAATGCAGTCTGCGGATGTGCGGCAATCGCCAAAAGACGTCTCGCAAGGCACATCAAAGTCGGCGCAGCCGTTTATATCGACGCCGCCGGCGAGCTCAGCCTCCTTAAAACCGTCTAAGGCAAGCTTTGCGATCTCTTTTCCCATATATCCGCCAAGTCCGGAAACCAATATTTTCATATTTACACCATTCTTTCTATAAAATGAATTAACGCGGCGGGGAAACTGCCGCCGCGCATCTTTTTCAGATCAGATTCAGCTTTTTCATCTCGGCGAGGAGAACTGCCTCATGAGCGGGTTCCATGGGCACGAGAGGAAGTCTCAGCCTGTTTTCGCAAAAGCCCATCGCGGCCATGGCTGCTTTGACGGGAATGGGATTGACTTCGCAAAACAGCGCTTTGATAAGAGGAAGAAGCTCTTTTTGCATTTTTGCGCTTCCCTCGACGTCGCCTTCAAAAAAGCGGCGGCAAAGCTCTGCCGTAGCTGCGGGCATAGGATTTGACAAAACCGAGATAACGCCGATACCGCCCATGGAAAGAATGGGGACTATCTGATCGTCGTTTCCGGAGTAAATGTCAAGCAGATCGCCTGCCGCGGCAAAGGTCTCGACGATCTTTGAGATATTTCCGTTTGCTTCCTTTATGGCAACGATGTTTTCGTGTTCACCGAGCTTTACGTAGGTCTCAGGCTCTATCCCGACGCCCGTGCGCGAAGGAACGTTGTAAAGGATGACGGGCTTTGTAGCTGCGTCGGCTACGGTATAGTAGGATTGGATCAACCCACCCTGCGTGGCCTTGTTGTAGTAGGGAGTGACGCAAAGGACTGCGTCGGCGCCTACCTGACAGGCGTGTCTTGTCATGGATACCGAATAAGCAATATCGTTTGAACCGGTACCGGCAATTACGGGAACGCGCCCGTTGATATAATTTACCGCATACTCAAGCAGGTGTCTGTGCTCCGCGTCTCCAAGGGTGGACTTTTCGCCGGTAGTGCCGCAGATAACAATGGCATTTACCCCTTCGTCTATCTGCCAATCCACAAGTCTCTTAAAAGCGTTAAAATCTATGCCGGAATCATTGAAAGGCGTGATAAGAGCAGTTGCGACGCCTTTAAATACGGGTGTTTTTTTCATAACGTATTCTCCTTATGATTAAGAGGTTTTTAAACTAAAATATAGTATCGCAGATTTTTTCGGATTTTTCAATGTTTTTCGGGCGGGAGTTTTGGCTTTGATAAACAAAAATACGAATTTTTTCTTGCATTTTCAAAAAAGCTATGGTAGTATATCATTCGCTCTGTGATTTGCAGAGTTTTGGGGCTCCATGGTCAAGAGGTTAAGACATCGCCCTTTCACGGCGGTAACCCGGGTTCAATTCCCGGTGGAGTCATTTGGACCCTTAGCTCAGTTGGTTAGAGCAACCGGCTCATAACCGGTCGGTCCTGGGTTCGAGTCCCCGAGGGTCCACACTTTTTACAAGGTCCCGAGAAGGGACCTTGTATTTTTATTAATGGCCCGATGGCTCAGTTGGTTAGAGCGCCGCCCTGTCACGGCGGAGG
>DFFO01000104.1 GCA_002369255.1 Lachnospiraceae bacterium UBA3774 | reverse complement strand
CCCTTGTTTCCGTGACGTCCGGCCATCTTATCTCCTACGGAGATCTTGCGCTTCTGGGCGATATAGATACGAACGCTCTGATTGACTCCGGGCGGAAGCTCATCGCCGTTTTTGCGGCTGAAGACCTTCGTATCGACAACTATGCCGTATGCGCCGTGAGGAAGCTTGAGCGACGTATCTCTGACGTCTCTGGCTTTGTCACCGAAAATAGCGTGCAGCAGTCTCTCTTCAGGGGTAAGCTCGGGCTCTCCCTTGGGAGTGATCTTACCGACAAGATAATCGCCGGCGCGCACCTCGGCTCCGATACGGATGATGCCGCGCTCGTCAAGATCCTTCAGAGACTCTTCGCCAACTCCGGGAACGTCTCTCGTGATCTCTTCAGGTCCGAGCTTTGTATCGCGGGAATCCGTTTCGTATTCCTCAATATGAATAGATGTATAAACATCGTCTTTAACAAGTCTTTCGCTGATCAGTACAGCGTCCTCGTAGTTGTATCCTTCCCAGGTCATAAATCCGATAAGCGGATTCTTTCCAAGGCCGATCTCGCCTCCGCATGTGGCGGGGCCGTCGGCAATTACGTCGCCGGCTTTGACTTTGTCGCCCTTGTTGACTATGGGAGTCTGGTTGTAGCAGTTCGACTGGTTCGAACGCTTGAATTTTGAAAGCTTGTATTCTTCACGGGTACCGTTTGAAAGCTTTATGGTAATGCTGTCTGCAGAAACTTTTTCCACGGTGCCGCTGTGTTTTGAAACAACGCATACACCCGAGTCAACGGCAGCCTTTGCCTCCATTCCCGTACCGATAATGGGAGTGTCGGTAAGCATAAGCGGAACCGCCTGACGCTGCATGTTCGAACCCATCAGGGCACGGTTTGCGTCGTCGTTCTCAAGGAAGGGGATCATAGACGTAGCAACTGAAAATACCATCTTGGGCGATACGTCCATAAGATCGATCTTTGTCTTTTCAAACTGCGAAGTCTCGTCGCGGAAACGTCCTGAAACGTTTTTCCTTACAAAATGTCCCTCTTCATCGAGCTGCGAGTTTGCCTGCGCTACGATATACTCGTCTTCCTCATCCGCAGTAAGATATATTACGTCCTTGGTAACTACGGGGTTTTCCGGATCGGTGACCTTGTCAACCTTGCGATAAGGGGCCTCGATAAATCCGTATTCGTTTATGCGAGCATAAGTAGCCAAAGAGTTGATAAGTCCGATATTGGGACCTTCGGGAGTCTCGATGGGGCACATGCGTCCGTAATGAGTATAATGTACGTCACGAACCTCAAATCCGGCGCGGTCTCTGGAAAGACCTCCGGGGCCGAGCGCTGAAAGACGGCGCTTGTGGGTGAGCTCCGAAAGCGGGTTGTTCTGATCCATAAACTGTGAAAGCTGCGAGCTTCCGAAGAATTCTTTTACGGCAGCGGTAACAGGCTTGATGTTTATGAGCGACTGAGGAGTGATCTCGTCGATGTCCTGCGTAGTCATTCTCTCGCGGACTACTCTTTCAAGACGCGAGATACCGATACGGTACTGATTCTGAAGGAGCTCTCCCACGGCGCGGATACGGCGGTTTCCGAGATGGTCGATATCATCCGACGTTCCGATACCGTGACTCAAATGGATCATATAGTTGATGGACGCAAAAATATCGTCCTTTGTAATATGCTTGGGGATAAGACGGTTTATGTTGCGGCGGGCCGCTTCCATAAGCTCATTCTCATCGGGGAACTGTTCCTTCAGTTCCATAAGCACAGGATAGCTGACAAGCTCTTTTATGCCGATCTGCGCAGGGTCAAAACCGACATAGCATTTCATATCCACCATGCGGTTTGAAAGAACCTTGACTTCCCTGTTTTCTTCCGCTTCAAGAGTAACGAAAGCGATACCGGCGTTTTGGATATCGTCGGCCATTTCTCTCGTAACGAGCGTACCGGCTTCGGCGATGATTTCACCTGTGTCGGTATCTATAACGTCCTGCGCCAAAACGTGGCCGGCTATGCGGCGGCGAAGCTGGAGCTTTTTGTTGAATTTATAACGTCCGACCTTCGCAAGGTCATATCTCTTCGGATCAAAGAGCATGGCCTCAAGCAGAGACCTGGCGTTGTCCGCATAAAGCGGCTCGCCGGGACGGATCTTCGCATAAAGAGCCAAAAGGCCCTCGTCAACACTCTTTGAAGTGTCTTTTTCGAGAGAGGCTGAAATGATGGGGTCTTCGCCGAACATTTCAATTATCTCCGCGTTCGTTCCGACTCCGAGAGCACGGATAAGAGCCGTAACCGGAAGCTTTCTCGTGCGGTCAACACGAACATAGAGTACGTCGTTGGAATCGGTCTCATATTCAAGCCATGCACCGCGGTTTGGAATTACCTGGTTGCTGTAAAGGCTTTTTCCGAGCTTGTCGTGAGACTTGCTGTAGTAAATACCGGGTGAACGAACCAACTGGCTGACAATAACCCTTTCCGCTCCGTTGATAACGAAAGAACCGCTCTCTGTCATGAGCGGAAGGTCGCCGAGAAAGATCTCATGCTCCTTGATCTCGCTGGTTTCTTCGTTTACAAGGCGAACGCGCGCTTTAATGGGAGCCGCATAAGTAGCGTCTCTCTCTTTGCACTCCTCGATCGAGTATTTTACGTCGTCGCGGCATAATTTGTAATCAATGAGTTCGAGACTGAGGTGTCCCGCATAATCAGTGATAGGGGAAATGTCGTCAAAAACTTCCTTTAGTCCTTCATCCAGGAACCACTGATATGAGCTCTTCTGAATCTCAATCAGATTCGGCATCTCTAAAACTTCTTCTTGCTTTGAAAAACTCATGCGTACGCTGTTCCCGATTTTCACCGGACGTAATCTGTTCTTTTCCATAGACGCTTCTCTCCTGAATATAATTTATTGACGAAATGTGTAAAAACTACTGTTTAAGCCACTTTGCAAAGCATATACCCCTACCGAGGGGCATATGCTTCCAAAATAGCAATCTTCATAATAGCAAGCTGTGTCAATATTGTCAAGTAAAGATTTTTCGAATTTTTGTATTTTTACGGACGTTTTTCCATAATTTCTGTAAACGTATAAGGAAGACCAAAACGGGCGGTTTGACTTTCCGCCCGTTTGATATTTTATGATAATATTATTTTTTCTTGATGTTCATCGCCTTTTCTCTGGCTTTTGCTTTTTCTTCGGCCTTTTTTTCTTTTTCTCTCTCGGCCTTTTCTTTTTCTTTTTGCTGCTTCTTGGTCGGAGTAATGCTTCCGCCGCGGACGGATTTGATGCCGGTAATGTACATTCCGCTGATCTCGACCTTTACTTCCTTTCCGACAGGAAGAACGTCAAAGACTTCTCTGTCGGCAACGAGGTTCATCACTCTTCCTCCGACTCTCGCTTTAACAATAGGAAGCTTACTGAGTTTTGCGTACCTCGGAACGGACTCGATCGCCTGTTTCGGGAGACCCGACTCTGTGATCTTGAGCTTTTTCTTATCTATAATAAGCATTGAAGTAACCTGCTTCATCTGCTCTATAACCTGCGCCTGCTCGCCCTGTCTGCGCTGAAGTCTTCTTCCGACGATCAAAAGAACCACCAGGATTACAGCTATCACGCCGAGTACAATTCCAAGTATTCCCCAAAAGGTCATATATTTATCTCCTTGATAGTTAGAGTTTTAGTCGAATACAATAGTAGGAAGTTCGATCGGCTCCCCTTTGTAAGGCAGCGTGGGCTCCTGCATATCCTGCGATTCGGATTCTGAAGAGCCGCCCGCGCTTTCAGCAGGGGTTTCTCCCTGACCGCTGGCCGGCGTTTCAGGTGTGTTATCCACTATTTCTTTTAATTTATCAGTGTCAATGCTGCCTTTGTCTTTTCCGGAGTCTATCACTTCTTTAAGCGCAGGTATCTGCTTTGCAAGATTGTCTGCGGTTTTTTCGTATTCTTCTCTTTCGTCGTCTGTAATTCCGTCTTTTTGGAGCTCCTCAAGTCTGTCTATGTTCTGCTTTGCCGCATCTATTACGGAGAAATCGTCAAAAACATCCTCCGGAAGCGTAAGCTCCGCTGACTGATCCTCAACGGATTGCGACGTAGTAGATGATTCTTCAGCCGCCGCTGTAGTTTCTTCCTCGTCGCCGCAGCCGGCAAAAACAAATCCGAGAGAAAAGATCACGGATAATGCAAGCGCGGTGAAAACCGTTTTCTTTCTGCTGTGTCTGCTCATATTTCCTCCTAAGGCTGAGAAGCTTTGTAAAAGTATCTTCTCACAAAAACAAGTGTTTCTATATGATAAAATAATTCACCGAAAAATACAAGTGCACGGTTTTAAAGTTCGAAAATCCGTATGATAAAAAGGCGGCGTAAAACGCCGCCCTCTTTTAATACCCGAACATTTACGGTTCAGTAGAATTTGAAGGAGCCGTAGCGTCAAATTCATCCGGCGGAAGATCGATACTCTCAAGCAGTACGTCTTCTGACTCGATAACCTCAAATGTTCCTACAGGAGATGTGTATAGCTTTCTCATTTTATTCCCCCTATATCAACAGACCGGCACGGCCCGGCAAAAATCCGACCCGCGCGAAAAAATCGTTATGGTATTTATCATAATAATCCAAGGCATGAATTATGTCAAGCTTAAAGAATATATTTAGAAAGGCAAATATGCAGCCTTAGACGCCAGCGTATGTTTTTTGCACAAAGAAAAACAACGTTGATCTGTAATCACCGCAAACTCTGCGGATATTGCGGCAATGATCGGCCGCAATATCCGTAGTTATTTAAAAATTCTCAGTTCCTAAAATGCTCAGTCGTTGAAATCATCTTCCGGGAGATCAATGGTGTTGCTGTCAAGCACAACATTTCCCGTTTCAATCATTTCAACATCGCAGGAGGGGGTTTCGTACATGTGTTTCATTTGTAAATCCTTTCTTCACCCTCATTTATGCGGCGGCATATGCCTCTGCCGCAACCCCGTATCTGTAAATGGCAAGCGCAACGTCACCTACCGAAATACTGTTTTGTTTTGCGTAGCAGTAAGAGTTTACGCTGTACTCAACAGCATGCATGGCTTGTCCGTCACCATTATACAATGTTACACTGAAGACATTATCATACTCTAAAGCTGTGATTCTGTCAAGTTCCAATCTGTAAACCGAACTTTCACTTGTAGTGATCAGTTCGGAAACAACGAACGTACCTACCTGGCTGCCGTTCTTTGTGACGGATACTGTAGCATTCTGATCCGTCGAGAATATATTGAAGAATATTCTCGCTTTGTCGTTGATATTCAAAGACGCGGCCTTGATCTTGTAATTACTCAAATCAACCGGCGCCAGAGATGTCTTTTTGGCATTCTGCGCGGCAGTAGGCTTGTCGTTCAGAATATATGCGGCAATGTTTTCCGGTACTTCAAATGCCGTCCCCTCGCCCCAGTACTTCTGAACTTCGCTGCCGTATTTGAGCGTATTTGCAAGAAGCGTATTCTGGACTGAATTGTCAGGATCTGCGGCATAAAGATCGTTGCAGTACTCAACTACCGAATAATCTTTCGTTGCGGAAATATCGGTATCTCCCGAAAGAGTAACTGAAAAACTGATCTGATCCGCAAGCTTGTTTGCGGTAATTCCGGGATACGTATAATTGTAATATCCGCCGCCTGAAGCAGTTCCCTCAATCAGGGATTTTGTTCCTTCAAAAACAGCAGCAAGCTTTGGAGCGGCAGAAGCATCTTCCTCAGCAAGAGCTGCAAGCGCTGTAATATTAAATGTGAAATCGCTTTCAAGAACAAGTCCTGCGCTGAAGATCTTAGCCGCGCTGCGAGACTGATATACGATTCCGCTCGTGGTCAGCACTTCATTTATAAACGCAAATCCGTTGCTGTAAACAGGCGCTGCGCTGCTTTCGTCGGTCGAAGCGCAGTTCTCGATCGTTCCATTGATATTTGCAGTTCCGCTTGCGTGGGTGTCTGCATTGGAATCAATATAAACGGCTCCGCCGTATTTGGCGGTACAATCCGTAATGCGGCTGCTCGCGTCCATATTCAAAGTACAGGTCGAAGCAACCGTAACTGCTCCGCCCTTGTCGTCTGCGCTGCATCCGGTGATAACGGAACTTATCATATTAAGAACACTGCCGTTATTAACAACGTGAATCGCTCCCGAGCTTCTCTGCGTGCCGGAAGCATTGGTTCCCGCCTTAAAGCCGGAGATCGTGGTGCCGTTCA
Organism: Lachnospiraceae bacterium UBA3774; assembly: GCA_002369255.1. Lineage (GTDB taxonomy): Bacteria > Bacillota > Clostridia > Lachnospirales > Lachnospiraceae > UBA3774. Next base: position 55,098 of record DFFO01000104.1, on the reverse strand, counting down.
GAGTAAGGGTACTTCCCTCGTTTACGTAAGCAAATGCTCCGTTTGCGGCAATATATGCGGTTCCGTTTCCTTGAACGGTTCCGCCGGTAATGGTCATCTTTGCGCCGTCGTTGAGTCTGAACAGTCTTACTCCGGTCGCGTTGTCTCTTGTCAGAGTATTTCCGCCGAGATTAAGCGTGATATCAGCTCCGCTTCCGAATATATACTGGCTCGATGAGGTTCCGCCGCTTGCAGTGGCGTCTTCATTTAACGTAATAACTACTGTAGCCGCTCCGGCGCTTACCGCGTCTGCGAGAGCCGCGTCGATGGACTTGTAGTCAACTGCCTCACCGCCGTTTACACAAACCGTAGCCGTAGGCGTACCTTCGATAACTTCAACTTTTATGCAGTAAGGATAATCCTCAGCAGAATCGGTATCGTTATCCGCAAGCTCATATCCTGCAGCAACCATCGCAGCTACGCTGTTGTTGCCATAGTATCCGCCGGATGCGGTCACGTTGCCGGAGCCTCCTCTGGTAACGGAGCCCAGGAAATAGCCGTCCGTGATAATAGTAGTTCCGTTGTAAGTGTATATATCTCCGTTTATATATCCGGAATTGATATTGAGTTTTCCTCCGTTGGCAACATAAACGCTGCGAGACTGAGAATCAACTCCGTTAATCACCGCGCCGTCTACCGTAAGCTCTGCCGTAGCAGCTCCGGTACCCGTGATTCCGTAGCCGTTGCTCTTGGTGCTTGTGCCGTTTATCGTAAGCCCGCTTCCGAGAGTGACTTTTGCATTTGCTCCGGGGCTTACGCCTGCACGGTTTGCATTGCCTTTGTTAACATTTATTGTTCCGTTTACTATTGTTACGGTGGATCCTGTTACGGAAATCGCCGAGCTGCTGCCGTTTGCCTCTCCTGTAAGCACAAAGCCTCCAAGGTCAAGCGTGAACGCGTAAGGAGCGGAAGCAATAGTGATATCAGTCGCCGTATCAAAAGTATTAAGCAGTTTTATAGTCTGGCCGTCTGCAGAAAGAGCCGCGATGGCATTTTCGATCGCTGCATACTGCACTCCGGTATCTGTTATTTCCGCAACGTTCGTTACTACCGATTTTTCTCTGATATAACCGGCATATCCCTCGTAGGTATTATCTTCAACCCACTCGTAAGCAGATGAATAATGTCCGGAAGGATTTGCACCGAAATAGCCGCCGGTAACAACGATGTTTCCGCCTGAGGCTTTAGTGAGCATGTTCGCTCCGACAAAGCCTCCGCTGACGTTTATCGTGCCCTGATATGCATATGCGGTGATCTTAACGGTACCTGATACAATATTGAGCGTACTGTTGCTTCCGAGATAGATAGTTCTCGCATTGTTTGAAGTGTTCAGCGAGTTCTCAAGAACCGCTCCGTCAACAGTAATAGTGGATGCCGAACCCTGTATGCAGCCGTAGCTGTTTGAGCTTGAGCAGCCTGTAATAAGAAGCCCTTCCCCGAGGGTTACTACAGCTCCGCTTGTAGCACGAACTGCGCATCCGGCAGTATTATTGGTAGAAGTTATGGTTCCGTTTTTAAGCGTGACCGTTACTCCGGTAGGAGCAAATGCTCTGGCTCCCGTAAAGGTCTTTCCGCCAAGGTCAACGGTAAAGGAATAATTCGTTCCGGTGAGCGCCTGAGAAGAGCCCGTGTCGGTAAATGCCTCGCTCACTCTGATGGTCTGACCGTCGCTGCTGAGCGCAGCAACAGCGTCCTGGATGGTGTCATATCCGGTATCACCGATATAAACCGGATATTCCTGTGCCACTGCCGTCACCGTCAGCGTGCCGATAACCATCGCAAATGAAACCAGCATAGCGAAAAGTTTTCTTAATTTTTTCATAATGGCTGTATTCTCCCTATGTAATTCTCGCGCCGGGAAACGGAATGACTTTCCGCAACACGGCTTTTTATCCAAAAAATGATACTGTCTCTATTTAATGATTTTATCACTGTAATGAAATAATTCAATATTTTATGCAAAAAAATATAATATTCCTTCATAAAAAACATAACATTTTCTGAAATGAAATTTTTTTCATGAAACTGATTAGATTATTAAAGAAATGACTTGATTTTTCTTTTAAAACTGCCGGCAATCCTTCTGACCGGGAACAGTCTTTGGTGGATCCTTCCGTACAGGCGCGAAAGCGCGGTATCAAGTTTCTTTGTCTTGCCGTCTTTAAGAAGCATTACCGCAAGACCGAGGACAGCCTCTTTTTTGATCGGATCGTCCGGGCGTACGCTTCCGTCTCCGAACGTAGTGACCATCTCACCGTCAAGCTTTAAGACCCGGTGCATTACGTTTTTGCCGTCATGTCTGCGAAAAAGAATAACATCCCCTTTTTTAAGCGGTCTGTCGAGAGGCAATACTATAACGCTGTCTTTTCCGCCGCGAATAAGAGGCAGCATGCTTGTTCCCTTCGGATGTACGATCAGCTCCGCGGCAACCCCCTGTTTTATCCGGGCCACCCACTCGTCCACACCGCGATCGATATTTGACTGTTCCTTTAATATCTCGTCCATACAGCTTAAAAAGCGGGCAATCACTGCCCGCCGTCATAAAACCCGATCACGCCTGTCGCCTCGAATATGTAGGCACGATCTTCGGCATTATATTTTTTATTCCCTCGTCGTCGAGAGCGTCAACCGTTTCTTCCAACAGCGTAAGTCTTCTGTTTAACTCATCCTCGGGAAGCGGATCATCTTCCTCGACAAAGATCAGCTCGTTTTCTGTCTTTCCCTGTTTTACTCCCGTGATAAGGAGCTCCTCGTAAAGCTTTTCACCGGGTCTGAGTCCGGTTTCCACTATCTCGATGTCAACTCCGGGCTTCAGCCCCGAAAGCTTGATCATGTTTTCAGCCAAATCATATATCCTGACGGGTTTTCCCATATCAAGAACAAAGAGTTCCCCGTTTTTCGCCATTGCTCCCGACGTCAGAACGAGCTGACTCGCCTCAGGGATCGTCATAAAGTATCTCGTGATGTTTTTGTCGGTAATGGTCACCGGTCCGCCCTTTGCAATCTGCTTTTTAAAGAGAGGGACAACCGATCCGGCTGATCCGAGCACGTTTCCGAAGCGCGTCGCGGAAAAAACGGTTTCGTTTCCTTCGCTTTTTGCCGCAACGTGGAGCATAAGCTCGCATATTCTCTTAGTCGCTCCCATAATATTGGTGGGATTTACCGCCTTGTCGGTCGAGACAAGTATGAAATGCTCGCATTTATATTCCATTGCAAGCCTGATAACGTTTAAGGTTCCGAAGACGTTGTTCTTGACGCACTCGACGCAGTTGTGTTCCATAAGCGGGACATGCTTGTGCGCCGCAGCGTGCAGTATTATCTGCGGGCGGTATTTCCTGAAGACCACCTCAAGCTGTTCCTTGTCACAAACAGATACTATTTCAACAGAAAGATCCAGTGAATCTCCGTATTCCATCCTCAAATCCTGCTGCAGCTCATAGGTGGTATTTTCGGCAATATCAAGGATAATAAGCTTTTTCACTCCCATAGAAGCGATCTGCCTTGAAAGCTCGCTTCCGATAGAGCCGCCTCCGCCTGTCACCAATACTACCTTGTCTTTGTAATAATTGATGAGCCGTTCGTCTTCAAGCTTTACCGGTTTTCTTGCAAGCAATTCTTCAATCGTAAAATCGCGGATCGCCCTGTTGCCTGAACCATCGCCCTCTCCAAAGGGGTAGTCATATATTTTTACGGGAACGCCGAAATCCTTGTAATAACCGTAAAGAGCCTGTTTTGCTTCAAATGAGGCGTCCGGAACCGCAAGGATTATCTCCTCTACCTGCATATTTGCAAAATCCTCTTTGGTAAGCGTTTTTTCATATATGATCGGTATGCCCAAAAGACGTCTGCCGATTTTTGAATAATCGTTTTCAATGAAACAGATGGGATTGTATCCCGACATGGAATTTGATATAAGCTCCTCGGCAAGAGCCGTCCCGACCCTTCCGGCACCGACTATCGCAAGACGCTTTTTGTTTCTCTCTCTTTCCTGAGCTTCGAGAGTATCGGCCTGAACGGAAAGATGCCCGAAGATTCTGAGCGTACCTCTCATGATATTGCCGAACGTTCCGCTGTTTCCCGATCTGCGGTAAACCAGGTAATAGCACATTCTCATTATTACAGCAAGGAGCAGATTCATTCCGATCATACATGCCGCAAGGAGCATACGGATAAAGCAGATGTTCTCAAAAACCAACGACAGGAACTTTCCTATGAAAATAAAAATGATTCCGCTGACAATATCCGCGGATATGAGACGGAAATAGGCGCCGATACCGCCATATCGCCATACTTGCTTGTAAACTGAAAATAAAATTCTGAACAATAAGATATCTACAGCTCCGAGCGTCATCCAAAAGGCGGTAAGACCAGGCGTCAGATCTTCAGAGCCCGAAGGGTGGAAATAAAAGAGCAGTCCGGAAATAACTACCCATATAATCAGATCATATATGACGAGCAGCCAACGAGTGTGTGATATTGTAAAGTTATTTTTGTTCATAACCCCTGTCCTTTTTTGCGGCTGATCGGTAAAAATCGGTGCAACCTGTCAGAAACCACTTATTCCGCAACAGGCTTGTAAAAGAGATCTATCACCTGCGCTTTGAGCGCATCTTCATCCGGATAAAACTCGACAAACTCACGCGTCTGAGTTTCTCCCTTTATTGTAAGGATATCTCCTCTTTCATACTTGACCAGTAATTCGGCCAGATCGCTCAGACCTCCGGAAAGGAGATCTGAAGTTATATAATCCCAAACGTTCAGAACGGTTTTCGCCGCCCAGGACGAATTTGCTTCCATTTTTTTTGCGGCCGCATCCATCAGGCCGTCCATATATACGCGATGTCTCTTCATTCGCGCAGTATTCGTAGGGTCGCTCATTGAACCTCTTGCTCTGACAAATTCAAGAGCCTGTTCTCCGTTCAACACTACCTCCTCGCCGATAACAAGCGACGGATCGACCGACGAGAAGTCATCTTCTATCAAAACTTTTACTCCGCCGGCCGCGTCATTTACCTCCGGGATAACGTCCATGGTAAATGCGATATAATGGTCGATACCGACTCCGAAAAGAAGCTGCTCGACTGATTTTACGGTGTTTCGGCAGCTTTCCTTCCCTCCGTTTCCGTAAGTATGCGAAAGGGCAAGCTGCTCAATTTTAGTCTCGACGACCACGCCGTTGAGTCCAAGTTCTCTGACAGGGACCATGGTGTCGCGGCTTATCTGCAACAGATCGTATTTTCTGTTGGTTTTATCAATAATTAAAAGTACGTCAAAATCAGCCTGCAGTGAATTGATATAGGAATCGTCCGGAACGTTTATCTCGTCCATATACTTATCAATACCGATCAGCAGAACTGTTTCGACATCATCACGCAAACGATAGGCACGACCGTTAAAAAACGAAATCTGCCCATCATCGTCATCATCCTCTTCTTCCGACGCAGCCGCGCCGTCGCTGTCATAGTTGTAATCTCCTATAAATTTCAAGAGGAAAACCACTGCGACGACAACGGCGACTACTGCGCATATTTTAAGGATATTATTTATGTTGCGTTTTGTTTTACGTTTTCTATTATGTTTTCTGTGTCTGTGTGAATGCGAATGCAAGCTTATGCTCTCTTCTTATCAACGATCATGCATGCTCCGATAATACCTGCAACTGCAGCGCAAAGAGCAATTGAAACGATGATACCAGTATTTGATTCGTAGCCGGTCTGAGGAGAAGTCTGTCCGCCGCCTTCAGGCGTTCCTTCTCTTACAAATGCTATGATAGGGCAGGAGCCGTCAATCGTCAGAGTCAGATTGCCGCCGGAAAGTTCTGTTCCGTCAACGATCTTCCATGCTCCGCTTCCATCTGACGCAAGAGCGATATTAAGTCCGTCACAGGAAAGAACCAGCTTTAATGAACTTACTCCGGCATCAGCAAGTGAAACATACTCGCTTCCGTTTCTTAAGAACGATACGTTGAACAGATCGCAGACAACCAGATCCTCAGCCTTGAGTCCTTTGAGGCTGGAATCGGCAGCGATAAGCTCGTCAACCTTCTGCTGAAGGGTCGAAACAAGAGCTGTCAGGTCGGAAGCGCCGTCGATATCACCCTTTGCTTTGTTAAGCGCATCCTTGATCTCCTGGAAAGAAGCGCTGTTCTTTTTGCTGTAGGGAGTGATGACAAGCTCAAGATCGGACAGGTCAATTTCATTTCCCTGCGCGTCATAAGCGATGAAGTCAACCATGACTCCCGAGCCGTTCTCCTGCTTAACAACAGAAGGAGCTTCTTTTTGCTCTACGCTCGGAGCAAACTTCGCCGCATATGCAGGAAGCGCCATTGCAAGTACAAGCACTGCTGCAATTACTGCTGCAAATTTCTTTTTCATATCCTTACCTCTCAATCTACGGCTTCAAGCCGCGCTATAACGAGATAACGGTTCTTAACCTTTCCCATAAGACAGGTGCTCAGCACCAAAAATCTGTCGTTAAGATTAACGTCCATCGTCTCGTCAAGTTGCCCCTCAATGGAGCGAATACTTTTTATTTCATTTATAAACAGCTGAACATGCCGGCCGTTTGTAAAATCATATTTTGCCATAATATGAGAATTGTCATATGGAGTCGTCGCCCATATACGATAATGAAGCTCTTTGTCCGGAAGATAAATAATTATCTCCTGATGCTCCTTGAAGCTTTTTTCATCCGAATATGTCGGCTGAAGAGTTCCGAGCATAGCTCCGGATCTCATCTTATGACCGTATAATATCGTGACCGGATCTTCAAAGGTTTTCGAGGTATATCTGTGCTCCGACATAATGGAGCCGCCCTTGTATTCTTTTTTGTAGGCGTCATGAGTCAGATAAAACGTATCATCCGTATCGCTCTGCACGACCGGATAGCTGATCTCGGTGCCGGGAATATACAGCCACGAATATATATCTGTATTCTTTTGCCAAAGTTCTTCCCAGTCAATGGGACTTGCATACGGTATATCTTCATCCGTCGTCTCCGTTTCGGAAGAAGACTCCTGCAGCGAAGGATAAACTACAGTTTCCTCGTATCCCTCACTTTCGCCGCATCCTTTGCTTTGTAAAAATAATATTATAATACAAACAGCAAATATTGCAAGACTAACGGCGGTTATTATTTTAATCAAAAAACTCTTCTTCATAAAAGCCAAGGATACCGAAAGCCTCGTCATCAAACAATTTCTGAAGATTTAACACTGCTTCTTTGTAGTTTGGTTTTCTATCGTCAGTGTTATGACAGTCGGTCCCGATAAAATTCATTATTCCTCTGCGAAAAAGCTTTCGGATACGGCGCTTATTTTTTTTGTTTGCAAGATAATCGCAATTAACCTGCATGAGCACGCCTTCTTGCGAAAGATCCTCAAAGGTCTTTAACGGATTGAAGTCAAAGTATCTGTCAATATGTACCAGAACTACAATGACTTTTTCCTGCCTGGCAAGAGACGTGATTTCAGAGAGCATTCCCGCGTCCCATCTGCATCTTGGCATTTCCAGCAGAAAAAGGGGCGTCTTCTCGACGCAAAAACGTTCGATGTTTTCAAGAGCGGAAACTCCAATATAATAACAGACCTCCGCCGACAGTCTGAAATCAATATCCCCAAACTTTTCCTTCAGCAAAGGAAGAATCTTTTGGTAGGACTCGTCACGCCTGCGGAAAAATGATTCCGGAGTTTCATCTTCCGCATAGAAGTGCGGCGTAAAAACAATCTTATCAACATGTTGCCCGCTGAGCATAGTGAGCATTTCCTCACTCTGCTTAACGGACGCGCTTCCGTCATCAATTTCCGGAAGTATATGAGTATGAAAATCCAGCACTTTCTATGTTCCTGTTATTCTTAAGTAAAATATTTACTCGCTTTTTTCCGCTGCGGCTTCTTTTTCGTCGCTTGCCGACTTCTTTGCTTTTGCGCGGCTCTTCGCATAACCGTAGCTGTATCCGTAATTGTACCCGTAATGCTTTGAGTACCTATACTTGGCAGCTCTGTAATAGCGGCTCTTGTTGTTCTTGCTGGCGTCGGTAAATACGATGCCGAGAACCTTTTCTTTTAAGGGACTCAGCTGTGAAATACACTGTCCGAGGCCCTTTCTGCTGGTATAATCCTGTCTTGCGACAACAACAAGACCGTCAATGTTCTGTGCTGCAACAAGCGCGTCGGAAACGATACCGACGGGCGGAAGGTCAAATACGACGAACTCGTATTCTTCACGAAGCTTATCGATTAAAGCAACCATTGACTCAGAGTTTAGCAGCTCCGAAGGGTTTGGAGGGATGTCTCCCGAAGGAAGCACGTCCCAGTTTTCCAGAAGTCCGATATTCTGTACGCACTCATCAATCGTATTAAGACCTGCGATGATATTTGAAAGTCCGGGAGCCTTCTTTGTCTGTAAAACTCTCGCGATATTAGGCAAACGCATGTCGCCGTCAACCAGAAGAACTTTTTTTCCTGTTTCCGCAATAGTATAAGCGAGGTTGATTGCGGTAGTGGTCTTTGCCTCGCCGCGAGTCGAACTGGTAATACCGACTATGGGTGATTTTTCTACGTCGGCCAATGCGAAAGTGAGGTTTGCGCGAAGGAGCTTGTATGCTTCGGAGGCGGCAAAGCTCAGATTTTCGCAGACGAGCATACGCTGATCCGCGCTTGATACTATATTCTTATCTCTCCTTGCCATCTTTACGCCTCCTTCTTAGCGGAAAACTTTTCGTCGGACACTGCGCTGCGGTACGAATCCTCATAGCCTCTGGCTATTTTGTTTTTTGGGCCGTAGCTGTATGCGTTTTTGTTATGCGTGGTCAAGTCCGGAATAGTCGCAAGAAGCGGAAGATCCGGATACGTTTCGGTAATGTATTCGTCGTTGTGGATGATATCGTCAGCAAGCTGAACAATGATAATGAGGATGACTGAAACTACTGCGCCGACTACCGCGCCGATAATGGCATATCTCGAGTAGTTGGGAGAGATGCGGGTGTTGTTTGTAACGGCATAGTCAACGACGCGGACCGAGCTGCCGTCCACGATATCGCTGATCTTCTCGGGAAGAACGTCCGCAATCGTATTTGCAATGAGTTTTGCCTCTTCCGCGCTCGTACTTGTGACCGTGACCCTGAATATTTCCGTTTCGTCCACTGCGGACGCGCTGATCATACTGACAAGCGCCTCATAGGAATAATTAAGTCCGGCCTCCGCAATAACCTCATTCAGACAGGTCCTTGAAGTAAGAATTACAAGGTAGGTGCTTACCAGGCTCTGTGCGGTGCTAAGGTCGGATGCGGAAATCTTGTATGATTTTACGTCGATAGTGCCTCCGTTGTTTACATATAGCATAGTGCTGGCACTGTATTTGGGTGTAATCCTGGCTTTTGAATAAGCGAAAAACGCAGCTCCAACAACAATCGCGGAAACGATGATAATCCATATTCTTTTCCAGAGAGCCTTAAACAAAGCTATCAGGTCAATTTCATATGAATTGTCCGCATTCTTTTTCAGCATATTCTTTCTCCTTAAAAAATATTTATTAAACGTCAAAATCTTCAGCAGCCCTTCGCTCCTGCTCGCGCAGTCTTCGGATCCGCTGAATTCGTGCTTTTCTTATAGCTTGTTCACGTCTGAGTCGCATACGACGCCGTTTTATGAATTGTATCACAACCCAATAAATAAAAACAAGTCCAATAACAGTAAAAACTATAATTATGATAATCTTAAGCAAAACACTGAAAAAGCTCGTGCCTTTTTGTGTTTCTTCGCTTCCGCTCGTTCTCTCTTCAGACTCTTTTGTATCGGTCTTTTCTTGTGTATTCAACGTCCCGGCGAGTATTTCGGAATCTTCTGACAGCGTTTTTTCAAGGATCGTTGCCGTGTCCGATTTCACCGACACAGTTCCGAGACTGCCGTCGGCGCCGGGTTCAAAGGAGGCGGAAACGTTTTCGTATTTTGACGGGACGTAAACAAAAAGGCTGTCTCCCGTTTTCACCGGGAGAGGCGACGCGCCGTTTATCCCGAAGGCCACCGCATTCATCTGCGCATTCAGATCCTTCAGAGAAAAATTGTCAAACCCGTAATTTATCAGCTTTTTTGTATCCTCGTAGATAGTGGCTCCGTCCGTACCCTCTTTCATGCATATGACGGCGAGTCTTGCATCGCCCGACTGCGCATATGTGACCAGCGTATGTTTTGCCAGAGACGTATAACCCGTTTTTCCGGCCTTTACGGTTTCATTATAATATCCGCTGTCTTTCAGCATCATCTTGTGATGCATCGTGAACGAATAACCGTCGGGATTTTTTTGCGTGGGAGGAATTTTGTACGATACCGTTGAATCTATGGTATAAAAGGTTTCATTTTCAAGCGCAGCCCAGAAGATCAGCCCCATATCGTGCGCCGTCGTGATATGCTCAGGGTCATTGAGTCCGTGCGGATTGACAAAATGCGTATTCGTGCAGCCAAGCTCGGCGGCTTTTTCATTCATCATCGCCGCAAAACCTTCTATCGACCCTCCGACGTGCTCCGCAAGCGCATAGGCGCATTCGTTTACGGAATTGAGCATAAGGCCGTAAAGACACTGTTCAACAGTAAGGACTTCGCCCTCTTTAAAGCTCCAGTTGTGTCCGCCGTCTTCAATATCCGTGACAGAAGCTTTTGAAAAAGTAACTTCCTCTTCAAGATCGCAATTTTCTATTACGACAAGCGCAGTCATTACTTTTGTAATGCTTGCGGGATACCTGTCCTCATTTTCATTTTTTGCAAAAATAACCTCGCCTGAGTTTAGCTCTATTACAAAAGCGCTGCGCGAGCTTATTGAAGGCGCAGACGGCATACCCGCCATGTTCCGGGCGTCCGTAAGTTCAAACCGGGATCCGCCGGCAGCTCTTACGCTGACCGCGGAACCGGCTAAAAATACTGTTAACAGTAAAAAAAACAGTGCGTTGCGAATCTTAGACAAAATCTCTCCCTGCGCATTACCTGCTTTGTACCTGTATAGATACTTTGCAGTTATGCGAATAGTTATAGTTTAAAGAAAGCGAATAATCTATGTTCACGAAAAGCTCATCTTCGGTGTCCCAAATATACATATTCGTCGCCTTTATCCCGAGGATGAGATTTCCGTATGGGGTGGAATAATGCGTGATCTGCTCAGCGTTTTTCCGGAAAGTCATATCCGTGTTTATCAGTCCGCGTTTTTTCATTGTGACCTGCTGACCGTTTATGCTGATAATATTGCGTATCGGCTCGGGAAACTGAGGGTCTATCTCCTCATACGTTATGCATTTTAAGTTTCCCTGTTCAAAGTACTCGCCCTCCGTGATGACTTCCACTTCAGGAGACTCCGGTATCCCGGATCCTGTAACGGCAAACGAGCCTTTCACGCTGACAACAACGTTTCTCTGCATCTAAATCTCCAAGCTGTTAATATTTGTCGATATCTATTACTCCTACCTGCGATACTTCCTGAGGAAGGACTTTTGCCGCGAAAGCCCTGAAAGACTCCGGATCTCCGCTGCAGTAATACTCGTGTGCGGGCAGAGCGTCGCCGCAAGAGGCGAGTCCATCCGAGGCGGCAAGGGTTTCATGCAGTTCCTTTACTGTCTCTTCGGCAGGATTAACGAGCGTTATGCCTTCGCCGCACTCCTTTTGCAAAAGATCGCGAAGAAGCGGATAATGCGTACATCCCATTACCAAGGCGTCTATGCCTTTATCTTTCAGTTCCCCGAGATATTCGTGAACCACCGCTGCGGTTTCCTCTGCGTGAGTTTTTCCCGCTTCGATCAAAGGAACGAACTTGGGGCACGCTTTTCCGAATACTTCCGCCTCCGGTCTGATTTCTTTTATGTGTTTGGGATACTGACCGCTCTTAATGGTACCTGCGGTAGCTATTACCCCGATCTTTCCGCTCGCCGAGGCCGCGCAGGCGCCTCTGGCGCCGGGCTGTATGACTCCGATGATCGGTATATCGTTTTCCGCGCGAAGATATGGCAGCGAAGGCGCAGTAGCCGTATTGCAGGCTATTACCACGGCCTTGACGTTATGCGTACGCAAAAATCTTACTATCTGCCGTGAAAAATCCACTACCTGAGCGGGGTCGCGGTCTCCATAAGGTACTCGCGCCGTATCTCCGAAATAAACTACCTTTTCATCCGGCATTTTTTTCATGATCTCACGAAAAACCGTAAGTCCGCCCACTCCGCTGTCAAATACTCCTATCGGTCTGTTGTCCGCCATAGCGGTCACCTCCTCATTTCATCAAGATGTTTGCAAAGCGCATTGAACGTTTTGTCGCTGATTACGTGCTCAATGCGGCAGGCATCGTCCGTCGCCGTTTCGCTGTCAACGCCGATAATTTTAAAAAATTCGGTAAGCTTTGTATGCCGTGAATATATTTTTTCGGCAATCAGACGGCCTTTTTCGGTAAGCTCTATGCCGCCGTCCTTTGATACGGTTATATAACCGTCGCCTTTAAGCAAGCCCATGGCGCGGCTGACGCTGGGTTTTGAGTAACCCATATAATCGCCGATATCAACCGCTCTGACAAAGCCGTTCTCGCGCGACAGGATCAGAATCGTCTCGAGATACATTTCTCCTGATTCAAGTAACGTCATAATATACCTCTTATCAGTAAAAACAAAAACACAGTATAACCCGTTATTTATACCACAAAGGCAATGAAATATCAATGCGCGGCCTTTGTGGTAAAGAAAAAGGGGACCCGCAGGTCCCCCTAAAATGTCTGTGTAAATCAGACGATACCCTGAGCCATCATGGCGTCGGCTACTTTCTTGAATCCTGCAAGGTTTGCACCGGCTACGAGATTGTATCCGAGGCCTGCTTCTTCAGCCGCCGCTACAGACGCTTCATGGATATTGATCATGATGTCGTGAAGCTTCTTGTCAACTTCCTCTTCAGACCAGAGCAGGCGCTCCGAGTTCTGGCTCATTTCAAGACCGGAAACTGCAACGCCGCCGGCATTTACAGCCTTTGAAGGAGCTACGATCATACCGGGCTGAGCCATAACGTGAGCAAGCGCTTCGTTTGTGGTAGGCATATTTGCAACCTCGATGTAGTACTTCGTACCGTTGTCGATAACCTGCTGAATCTCCTTCATGCCAAGCTCATTCTGGAAAGCGCAAGGCATAGCGATATCAACCTTCTGGCCCCAAGGCTTCTGGCCGGCAAAGAACTGTACTCCAAACTTGTCAGCATAATCCTGAACCCTGTTGCGTCCGCTGCTGCGCATCTCAAGCATGTAATTGAGTTTTTCTTCGGTTACGACTCCTTCAGGATCATAGATATATCCGTCAGGGCCTGCAAGCGTAACTACTTTTGCGCCGAGCTGAGCGGCCTTTTTCGCAACACCCCAGGAAACGTTTCCAAAACCTGAAATGCCGATGGTCTTGCCTTCTATGGTATCGTTCTCATGTTTAAGAACTTCGCAAAGATAATATACCGCACCGTATCCGGTAGCTTCGGGACGGATAAGCGAACCGCCGTAGCTGATTCCCTTACCTGTGATAACGCCGTTTTCAAACGCGCCGCGTACCTTCTTGTACTGTCCCCAAAGGAAACCGATCTCACGACCGCCTACGCCGATATCGCCGGCGGGAACGTCGATGTTGGGACCGATGTGGCGCTGAAGCTCTGTCATAAACGACTGACAAAAACGCATGATCTCTCCGTCGCTCTTTCCGTTAGGATCAAAGTCCGATCCGCCTTTGCCGCCGCCCATAGGAAGTGTGGTAAGGCTGTTTTTGAAGGTCTGTTCAAAACCAAGGAATTTGACAACCGAAAGATTTACGTGAGAAGCAAAACGAAGTCCTCCCTTGTATGGTCCGATAGCGCTGTTGAACTGTACACGGTAGCCGCGGTTGACCTGAACCTTTCCTTCATCGTCAACCCAGGGAACGCGAAACTCAATAACGCGCTCAGGCTCTACAAGGCGCTCTAAAAGTCCGGCTTTTTCATATTCCGGATGTTTGTCTATCATAGGCTTTAAGGAAGTGAGGACTTCCTCGACAGTCTGAATAAACTCGGGTTCGTGAGCATCGCGGGCTTTTACTTTTGCCAATACATCTTCTACATACGACATATTATCTTTCCTCCTATTATTTTAGCGGAACAAGACACCGTTCCATCGCTTTGAATATAGCACAACGGCATTTTTTTGTCACTTTAAAAATAAAGAAACGAAGAACAATCATTTTCGATTTTTTTGAATTTTTCCGTTTTTACGATGATAACAAAATGCTCAATTTTCACGGATAGCGGCAAGTATTTTGACAATAACCGAGCTAAGCACGATATTTATCCCGAGTTCAATAAGGAAATTGATGCCTATCATTCCCAAAAACAGGTAGCTGATCCCGTCTTCAAAGCCAAGCCCGGCTCCCCATCCGGCGATCGTCGGCATGAACCAGATAAAACAGCCTATTACGAAAATCCCCGTATTTACCACCGGGCAGACTATCGCAGCAGCTATGGCCGCAAGCCAAACGTTTTTTTTGCACAACGCCCTGTAAACAAGGCCGCTGACAAAGCCGCACAAAATACCTTTGAGCAATACCGTTATGGCGGTGCCAAGCGCGCTTACCGCAAGGAACGGGGCCGAGTCGTTAAAAAGCACGACTACGCCGAAAACAAGTCCCAGCCACGCGCCGGCCACAGGTCCGTAGAGCGCCGCGCCTATCACGATCGGCGCAAGCGTCAGGCTGATAGAAAAAGGCCCAAAGCGGACAAACGCGCCAACCATCTGAAGTACGATAACGATGGCCGTAAGCACGCCAAGTCCGACAATGCGCCTGACATCAAATCTTTCTTTATTCATTTTTTTCCTCCGTTATAGCTCCGCCTTAACGCGGATGCCGTACGTTTATACTATAACACCTGCGGCGGAAGGGAGCAAGAGGATCATAAAGTCTTTTTAAAGTCCCGCAAATATGCGCATGGCTTTTATTGCGTCGTCTTTCATCGCCTTTTCGGCGGCAAGCGCAAGATCGTGGAAAAACGTCACGTCTTCGCTCTCGAGCATTTCTTTTACGGCCGCGGTTCCGGCCTTTGACATGTAGCTGTAGTAATTGATCTTGCGAAGACCGTTTGAAATGCCTCTGCGATAATCGTCGGGGCTTACGCCGCTGCCGCCGTGCATAACAAGAGGAAGTCCTGTCAGATCGCGGATCGTTTTTACACGCTCCAAATCAAGCACGGGCTTGCTCTTGTATATCCCGTGAGCGGTCCCGAAGCTCGGCGCAAGCGCGTCTATTCCGGTTTCACGGCAAAAAAGCACAGCCTGATCCGGGTCCGTATAAACAGGCCCCGACGCATTTTCTGCGCCTCCCTCGCGGGAAGCAAGCGCTCCGAGTTCAGCTTCCACACCGGCGCCGTATTTTTTGGCCATTTCTACGGCAAGCTTTGTCAGTCTGACGTTCTCGTCATAAGCAAGCGTGCTGCCGTCAAACATAACTCCGGTAAAACCGAGTTTTAGTGCCCTCTGCATATAATCAAGGTCCTCGCAATGGTCAAGGTGCACGCACACAGGCACTTTTGCGGATTTTGCAGCCTGTATCATTACCGGGCCTATAACAGCGATCGGCGAAACTTCTTCGTGAAGCTGCGCATGACTGATGATCACGGGAACGTTTAATTCCTCTGCGGCTGATATCACCGCGTTTACACATTCAAGATTCGGCGTGTTGAAAGCCCCCACGGCGCAGCCGTTTTCATCTGCTTTTTTCAGTATCTCAACAAGATTGACAAGCATTTTCTCTCCTTATACCAGCGGTCTTACCGCATCATAGACTTTACGGTATCTGCTGTAGATTTTTTCGTATTTTTCATGCATTTCAGGGCGCGGATAGTATGTTTTTACCTCACGGACCATTACGCGGGCAGCTTCCTTCAGATCTTTGAAAAGACCGATGGCGCAGCCGGTCAGCATTGCGCTTCCCACAGTGCCGGCATCCTTTGTTTCAAGCGAGGTAACGGGGACGCCCAGAACGTCCGCCTTCATCTGCATCCAGACCTTGCTTCCCGCGCCGCCTCCGGTAGCGTTTATCTTTTTTATAACGGCTCCAGTTTTGTTAAGCGCATCAAAATTCAGACGCATTTCATATACGACGCCCTCCATGCAGGCACGGTACAGCGTCGGAAGATCCGTTTCGGTATCAAGTCCAATGATCGCTCCTCTTGAGCCGTTGTCCATATAGGGGGTCGCAGCTCCCGCAAAATGCGGCAGTACCAAAAGGCCGCTCGGTTCATCCCGTCCGTAGGCGCGCTCCAGGTATTCATTTATTGACAGACCTGCAGCGTCGGCTTTTTCTTTTTCGCCGCCCGCGAATTTCTCCACACACCACTGCAAAAGCGCACCTCCGGTATATGAAAACGCATATGCGGCGTATTTTCCCTCTTCGACATAAGGCACCGCGGAAAAATAGCCGTTTGACATAACCTCGGTATCCGGAAGACTGTCATATATCGGAGTAAGACATTCCACCGTACCTGCTCCGTCCACCGCCTCTTTTCCGTCAAAGACTCCGGCTCCGACAGCGGCGGATATCTGGTCGTGGCTTATCGAGACTATACGGCATTTATCAGAAAGACCCGTGCGCGCCGCAGCCTCTTTTGTAACTGTTCCTGCGACACTCCCGGTACGGACCGGCCGAGAGAACATGGCTCTTTCTATGCCGGCAGCCTGAAGTATCTCGCCGCTCCAGTCAAGCGCGCTTATATCAAACGCCATTGTTCTTGAGGCGAGAGAATAATCTATCTGCGCCTTTCCCGAAAGAGCCCATACCACGTAATCTTCCATCAGGAAAATATGTTTCGCCTTTGAATATATTTCAGGCTTGTTGTTCTTTATCCAGACAAGCTTTGAAATACTGTACATTTCATGAGGACGAAGACCGGTTATCTTTATGATCTTCTCTTCCCCGAGTTTTTTTGTCAGCTCATTACATTCTTCCGCGCCTCTCGGATCAGAATAAAGCATAGCGGGAAAGAGCGGCTCGCCGCTTTCGTCCGTCAGCACAAAGGTTTCCCCGAAGCTCGTCACCCCAATACCCGAAAGATCCGGATGGGTCTTTGCGGCTTCGGAGACGACTTCAAAAACGCATTCGAGAAGTACCTTTGCGTCAATTTCATGACCGCTGAGGTTTCTTTTGACCGGATAAGACCGGTACGCTTTTCCCAGATTGCCGCCTTTTTCGTCAAAGACCGTCAGCTTGCAGCCCGTAGTGCCGACGTCCAGTCCTCCGATCTTCATCAGTCTATTTCCACCCAGTCATAATGCAGATAAGTAGTAAACGCTTCTTTTAATATCTCTTTAATATGCCCCTGTGCAACGGCAGTATGGTGTTTAAATCCGCCGCGGGCAAGCTTTATCAGCTTGTTTTGCAGATCCGGAACCTGTGCTACGCCGCCGCATCCGAAGAAGCCGTCCTCTATAACGTCATCGGTGAAACGTGCTTCAGACGAATAAATAATGATCTTTCCGTCCTTTGTCTGGCAGTTGGAAATGGTAATATCCATGGGCTTTATACGACCCTCGTTGCAGCCCCAGCCCGAGCCGGGATCCGTCTTGTCAAACATCTTGTGATTTGTGACGGTGCCTTTGCAGGTCATCAGTGACTGAGCCACAGGGCCGCAATGGAACAGGATGACCTTGTCCTCGTCATCTCCATAGTTGTTGTTCCAGTCCAGAACAGCCGTAGCCCCACAGGTGGCAAGGCTCATCGCTCTCATGCTCACGGCTGAACAAATGTCGATCTCGCATGACGCAACGATGCCACGGTCATTCAGCTCACTCAGGATTACGCAGGGGCAGATGCGAAGATGGCTTTCCATTTCGTTCCAGCAGCGAAGCGCAAGCGCGTCAAGATGATATTCGTCAATATATTCGTCAATTACTACGGCAAGTTTTCCGAGATTGAGCATATTTTTCTCGGGAACTCCCGAAAAATCGGTATAATCCTTCAGCCTGTCGATCTTCGCTATGACCTTCTCGTCGTCGTCCTTCTTTGCCGCGATCTTGTCAAAGACTTCAGAAAGATCGAAGCTTTCTACGTTGATCCCGTATTTCTGAAGAGCGATCTCATCAAAACGCACTGTTTTAAACGCCGTCGTGCGAGCGCCTATGCAGCCGAGGTTGAAGCGTTTCATTCCTCCGACCACGCGGCAGATAGCCGCAAAATCTCTCAGGTTTTCCCGGAACGCGTCGCTGAGCGGATGAACCACGTGCGGCTTCATTACGGTAAAAGGAACTCCGTATTGCGTAAAGACGTCCGTAACGGAGAATTTTCCGCAGTAGGCGTCGCGCCTGTGGGCAAAGTCCATTTTTCCTATCTCGTCAGGATAAGCCTGCATCAGGATGGGTACGCCCGCGTCCTGAAGGGCTGTTATCGCACCGTTTTCGTCCGCAAAGATAGGCATTGAAAAGATCACTCCGTCATACTCGCCTTCATGGGATTTGAGCCACTTTGCATATAAGAGTCCCTCATCGCGGGTCTCGATGCCTCCGTACCTCGTGGCGTCCGCGTCCATCATTATATAATCATAGCCGGCCGCTGTGACCGCCTTGACCATATCGTCTCTGGCCCCGTAGATGAGCTCGCCCGGCATAAAGCCGCGGTTGCAGAAAGCAAGCGCAAAAGTCATTTTTTTATTCATTTTTATTCCTCCGAACAATAATTATTTGATTCAACCGTTTTTCTGTCTTGACGGTTAGTTTTTTTGTCTGTTTTTGTATAAAAAATCGCTTTGATTTTGTTTTGCCTTATGTTAATATTTACTCTGATTTTGTTTCAATCACTTTGTTTATGTCTGAATGGAGAAAAAATGGTTCCCTCATTTGATATTGAAAAACTGTCCCTGCTTTTAAAGGATTTCCATAAAATCACAAAAATCCGTATCACCGTTTTCGATACCGAGATGAACGAGCTCGTCGCTTATCCCCGCAGGCTTCCGCCGATATGTCAGCTCATCCGCACCAAAAAAGAAGGTTTTGAGGCCTGCATGCGCTGCGACCGCCGGGCCTGTGAAGCCGCAAAAAAGCAGCAGGAAATGCGTGTTTACCGCTGCCACGCCGGTCTTACCGAAGTCGTTGCCCCGTTGTTTTCCCACAGCATCCATATCGGATATCTGCTCATCGGAAATATCATGGAATATCCCGACTCGGACGCTGCCTGCCGCGCGGTTGCAAAATGCTGCAAAAAGCTTTCGCTCCCCGATAGCGAGCTGGATGCGGCCTGCAGAGAAAGGCCTCTTTTTACAAGAGATTACGTCCTGTCCGCCTCACGCATATTTCAGGCGGTTTCGTACTACGTTTTGTATGATCGGCTCGTGTCTCTTCCCAACGAAGACCTTGCCGCAACGCTGGACGATTATATCGAAACACATATCAGCGAGCCGCTGACCGCCCGTTCTATCTGTCAGAGTCTCGGCATCGGCAAATCCCAGCTGTACAAAATATCCGAAAGTCTCTATGGCAGCGGAATCGCAAAGCATATCCGCTTTATCAGAATAGAAAAAGCAAAACGTCTTTTTGCGGAATCACCGGCGCTCACAACCGCTAAAGTCGCCGCCTTGTGCGGATTTTCCGATTACAACTACTTTATAACCGCATTCACCAGAGAGACCGGAGTTACGCCCGGAGAATTCAGAAAGCGGTTTTAAAGGCTGTCGATCTCCGGTTCTTGTCCGCCGTTGAAGTCAAAGTTCATCCAAAGCACAGTGTACCGGTCTTTTAAATCTTTCGCATATCTGACCGCGTCGCGTATATGCCCTGCCGGGTACATACTATAAAAATCTTCCATCGGAAGTCCGAGACGCGAAAGAAGCGTTTTTATCTCTTCGGGATCCGGGCATTTAGAAAGTATCTCCCTGATCTCTTTTTCTTTTTCGGTATATTTTTTCATCCGGTCACGATCATAATTGCCGGTTTTTTCCTGAAGTTCTATGCAGCCCTTTGCAGAAGTGCCGTAAATGCGCTTTATCTGCTTATTGCGTTCGTCTTTGCCTACTAAGTGCGCTTCCCCGGGAAAAGCCTTTGCCAGGATGTTTTTTCTGATAGCCGCAGTAACTACGGTCGAATAAGCTACATCTATTCCGTGGGGGAAATACTTTGTTCCGTTTACAAGTCCGGTAATTTCAAAAAAGTGTGAAAGATGATGCTCGCTGCCTGAAGCCGGGCGCGACGTTCCGGCAAAGCTGATCATAATACCTGCGATCACAAGCGCCTGCATAAGCGCCCCGACGGCAGCCTTGTCCCTGACCAGTATTTTGTCGATAAGACCTATCACTCTTCCTACCTGCTCATAAGTCTCGTCGTATACAAATTCGCAAAGGTATTCGTCGTTTACACATCTGCTGAGTTCCCAGTCGTTTAAGGCGGAGTATTTGCCGATAATATCGCCTGCTCCGGCCCGTATCATTTCCATCGGAGCTTTTGCAAGAACGGCAGTATCCGCTACAATGGCATAAGGCATATGACAGGTATATGAAACCTTCATTCCCTTCATGATCATCGCGGCATTTTCGGAAGCGTAACCGTCCATTGAAGGCGCGGTAGCAACGATAAGATATGGAATATTCCGGTTGAAAGAAACATATTTGCAAAGGTCCTGGATAACTCCGGAGCCAATGGCAACGATCATTCCGCATCCGTCTGCTTCACCGTCAACCCTGCTTACTGCCTTCTCGTCCGGAATCAACACTTTGCAGCCGGGGAAGATGACTTTTTTTGTGATTTTCTTTGCAAGCGCGTCTTCAGTCTGCCTGCCTGCGGCAGCATAAGTATTTTCGTCAGCGACAAGCAAAAGCCTGTCAAAATCCGAGCATATCATCTCAAGATGCTTTTCCGCATCCTCTTCGATGAAGACAAACCTGATGTCGCAGGTATGATTTTTACCGCAGCTGCAGCTTACGCCTTTTAAGAGTCTTTCGATTTCCAAATTTTTTCTCCTGCAATGATTGTTTCTTTGCTATATAATAATTTTATTAACCTTTTTCAGCAACAATTCCTGAAGATTTTCATGAATTTTGCCTCAATGTTCTTTGATTTTGCACGATAAAAATCAAAGTCACCGTGTTACAATACCTTTGGCAAAATTGGCTTAAATAAAGCAATTTCGGAGGAAATAATGATATCTTTCAAACAAACTGCAACCGAAACAGTATTTTTATCCGGCGAAAAGCCCGCAGTAAAGATCGTCTGCGACGAGGGCTGCACCGACAGCTTTGAAGAAATAGAGCCCGGCTTCTGGCGCTGGAGCCGCATTGCAAAGGAAGAGAGAGACCATATGCGTATGGAAGCGATCCTTACGGACGAAGCGGATTTTACCATGATACCGGCCATCAGCTACAACGGCAATGGCTGGGGAAATTATCCGGAATATCTGGGAGACCGCGATACCGACGGAACGCCCTGGACCTTTGCCTGGCACCGCACTACGATCCCGTCCTGTACTTACAGCGAAAATGCCTTGGTAAGCGTGGCGCTTATGGCCGACGCCAATTCAAATACAGCCTGCTCTCTCTACAGGGAGCCGGACGGGCTGCATCATGCGGTCATTTTCCCGGAAGAAGAAAAACCCCGCACGCTGCAGCGTCATTTCTGGGGGGACGCTTTTGAGGGCGTTATGGCCCCGAGGCGCGACTTTGAAGCCATACTTATGATCATACCCTCGGACGGCACAAAGCACCGCTACGCAGGGCTTTTGGATTTCGCGTGGCGCTACTACGGGCATCCTTTAAAAGCGCCTTATCGGGCTGACGAGCTCTATCGCCTCTCGATCGCGTTTTGCAGATACCTTTTTGAAAGAGAAAAAAACGGATTTGCGGGCTTTACAAAAGGCGCGCAATGGCACCTTGGCACCACTTCGTACAAAAAAACGGAGCACCGTTACGAAATGGGCTGGGTAGGGCAAAACGGTTCCATGGCAAACGCATTTATATATGATTATCTGAAGACCGGCAACAAAGAGATGCTGGATATCGGTATAGAAACGCTTGATGCCTGGCTGAAATTTGGCAAGCTTCCCGCAGGACACTTATCGGCGCAGGTGGACTATGACGACTGGAGATATATGGAATTTCCGGAAGGTTTCGTCCCTGATATGTGGGAAGTCGGAGAAGTATCCTACGAATCATTCCGTAACCGCGCCGGGAAAAAATTCCGCCGTTTTGCGGACGGACAGATAAGACTTGCCTGCGACGCCTGCAACGAAGGGACAGGCGCGGAGATGTATTTTGAAGCTTATGATCTGCTGTTAAAAGCAGGGATCAAAAAGCCCGAATATCTGAAAGCCGCCCTTGACGTGTGTGATTTTGCCGTTCAAAGACAATATGAGGACGGCTGTTATGCAAAGTCGTGGGATGATGAAGGAAACGAACTTGTAAAAGCCGGCACGGTAGGCTGTTTTCTTGTTCTGCCGATGACAAAGGCTTATGAAATGACAGGGGATGAAAAATACCTCGAAAGCGCGGTAAAGGCGTTTGATTTTTATTACGGAGCTTTGGAGCGCGACGGATATACTACTGCAGGCGCGCTGGATTCACACAGCATAGACAAGGAATCTTCAAGTCCTCTGCTCAGATCCGCGCTCGCGCTGTATGAGCTGACAAAAAACAAGCGTTATCTGGACGCCGCAGTAAAAACCGCATATTATCTGTGTACGTGGATAATGTATTGTACGGTCGATTTTTCCAAGGACAGTCTTCTCGGACAAATGGGACTTGATACTTTCGGATCCACTTCCGTATCCACGCCCCATCAGGCGCTTGACCAGTACGCGCTTCGAGATGTCATTTCATTCTTAAAGCTTCACGAATTGACGGGGAATATTCAGTGGAAAGAACGGGCCGCAGCTATGTGGTGCGCCGCCTGTCAGGGAATTTCCGACGGGACTATGTACGTAAACGGGCGTCTTCGCCCCGCAGGTTCTCAGGATGAGGCATATTTTCATACCCGTTGGGGGCGTTACGGCGTAAAGCCTCAATATCCTTCACAGTGGCTTCCGGCGTGGCCGTGCGCTTTCCGTTTGGAAAACCTCCGCAGATACGCGGATACCGCGTTTTTCGACGGAGGTCTTAAAGAGATAAATAATTCGGTTAAAAAGCGAAATTAAAACGCTCTGCAGACAAAAGGTTCCTGCGTAAAAAGTATTTGATCGTCTTTGGGAAGGGGGCAGCTTACGTTTTTCAAAACAAGCTCGCCTCCTTTTGTCCACGTTTTGATGAGCGGAGCGTCCCATTTTTTATCTATCGCAAGATTTTCAAGCACTATCTTTTCAAAATTTGCCGTATGAAGAAACGCTGTTTCCCCGACTTCCTCGCGAAAGCCGACCCTGCAGTCCCTGATTTCCAAAGAAAGCGGCTCGTCCGCGCTTCCATAGGCGGTAAGCGGCATTCCTATCCCTTTTGCGTCTATATTTTCAAAGGCGATGGATCTGAGCGGCCTGTGCGACTGCCATCTTTCATTTCCGGAGAAATTAAAATGCAGCAGCCTGTCCACATTCGTTACGCTGCAGTCTTTTAAAAGAATGTTTCCCGGCTCAAGCGGAATATCAACTGAAAAATCCGCATAATAAGTAAATACCGAAAGCATGTTTGTGCGGTGCGGCATGTGCGCCTGCGCGCCGTTTTTCTTCTCTTCCAAGCTCAGACTTCCACGGAAAAAGTATCTTGCGGGGCCGAAAAACCGGCAGCTTCTTATCAGTGCGTTTGTTCCTCCGAAACGCATTCCGGAACACGCCGTATTGCATATGCAGTTTTCTACAAGGGTATTTACGTTGGAAAAGCCCGCAATGCAGTCATCTCCTGTATAAAATTCACTGTCCTTGATATGAATATCGCTGCAGGTAGTCATATGTATGCCGTCGTGACCGGCAAGAACGGTTACGTGCTCCATCATTATGCCTTTTGTGTCGAAAATACAATGCGCCCAGTTTCCGGTGTTTTTTATGGTATATCCCGAAAACGACACGTTTTCGCAATGATGAACGCTGATCCCGTGAGGCCCGCGGTAACGCTCTTCTCCAAGCTCGTCATAACAGTCGCGTCCGTCGATGACGGCGCCCTCTTCCGCGCGCACCGATATATTCTTTGCGCCAATGGCGCGGATCATGGCATTGTTCCACCTGCTGCCCGGCTTCATAAAATCATAGCAGCGTTTTTGACCCTTTACAAAGGGTTCCCACAGCTTTTTAGTGCGCCATTGTTCATCAAGCGGCTCGAGCGTTTCCGTCTCTGTAATATTGTAGTCTTCCGGATCGCGGGAGCCTGAAAGCAGCGCTCCGGATCTTAGAAAAAGCGTCGTGTTTGAACGCAGTCTTATGCTCGATATCCGGTAAGCGCCTGCAGGAACCTCTACAACGCCTCCTCCGAGCTGCCATATTTTGTCAAGAGCAGCCTGAAAGGCCTTTGTCTGATCCATATCGCTGCCAGGGGCCGCTCCCGTATCAAGAACAGATATTACTTTTTTATCCATAATGCCTCCGTTTAAACCGCTTTTATACTTTCTTTAAGGAGATACGCCCCGGGGCAGCCAACCATTAAAACTATCTCTCCCTTTTCAAATATACGGTTTCCTTCCCCGTCCGTAAATTTAACAGCCTCTCCCGTAACCTCAAGTACCGCTTTGGCAGTCTCTCCGGCCTTTACGGATATTTTTTCAAACGCAACAAGCTGCTGTACCGGCCGTACTACGCTTGCAACGGGATCACGCATATAAAGACATACGACCTCGCTTCCGTCAATGTCCGACGCGTTTCTTATATTCACGCTCACCGTAATCGCGCCGTCTTCTTTTAATTCCGTACCGGACAGCGTCATTTGAATATATTCGAAACGGGAATAGGAAAGGCCGTGCCCGAAACTGTAAAGCGGGAGGTTTCCGCAATCAATATAATCCGAAGTATAACCCTTATGCTCCGGTTTTTCCGTAAAATGCGGCCTTGCAGTCATGGTGTGATTGTAATAAACGGGTACCTGACCCGTGCTGCGGGGAAAGCTTACGGCCAGCTTTGCGCAAGGGTTGGCCTGACCGAAGAGGAGCCTTGCGGCGGCATTTCCGCCTTCCGTACCGGGAAACCACATATCAAGAATGGCCGGTATGCATTCGTCTATGGCCGAAAGCACAAGCGGCCGCCCGTTAAATATTACCGCAGCGGTATTGGGATTTGCGGACGCGATAAGAGCGGCAAGCTCTTCCTGCACGCCGGGAAGTCTTAGATCCGTGCGGCAGTTTCCCTCTCCGCTGTAGTTTTGCGGCTCGCCGAGGCACGGAACCACTGCATCTGCGCGCCTTGCGAGCGCAACCGCCTCGTCAAAACCGCTTTTGTCTTTATCGTCCCACTCACAGCCGCAGCCCTTCGCGCATAGCACTCTTCCTCTGCCGAGGAGCGCTTCTATTCCTTCTCTTACGGTGACTGTATCTTCGTTTTTGCCGGCGCAGCTCCAAAAGCCGTTTATGCCGTGTTCGTCGGCGAAAGGCCCTATGATTGCCACGCTTCCGATGTTTTTATCAAACGGAAGAACTCCGTCATTTTTCAGCAGTACGGCGCTGTTTTCCGCCGCCGCGCGGCTAAGCTTTCTATGTTCTTCACACAGATACAGCTTTTCTGCTTTTTCTTCATCCGCGCCGTGATAGGGATCTTCAAAAAGTCCCAGTTCCTTTTTTAATTCAAGAACCCGATAAACCGCCTTGTCAAGCTGTTTTTCGGAAACAACTCCTTCGTTTATCAGCTCCTCTAGATAATGAATATACGTTGCCGAGCACATTTCCATATCGCACTCGCAGCTAAAAGCCTTTGCAGCAGCTTCTTTTTCATTTTCGGCAACGCCGTGTTTTATCAATTCTCCTATTGCGTTATAATCGCTGATCACAACGCCGTCAAAGCCCCATTCCCCCCGAAGGACTTTATACAGGAACGGATTTATCGTGGCGGGGACTCCGTTGAGCGACTGAAAAGCCGGCATTACAAGCTTTGCCCCCGCGTCTATCGCGGCTTTATAAGCCGGAAGATAATAATCATAAAGCTCGCGCACAGAGCATTCAGCCTGATTATAATCCCTGCCGCTTTCAGAAGCCCCGTATGCCGCAAAATGCTTTACGCACGCGGCAAGCTTTTCGTTATCTTTCAGGTCTTCACCCTGGAAGCCTCTTACTTGCGCGGCCGCCATCATACCGCTCAAAAGCGGTTCTTCGCCGCCGCTTTCCATGATCCGTCCCCAGCGCGCGTCTCTTACATAGTCAGCCATAGGAGCAAAAGTCACCTGAACTCCCGAGGCCGCGGCTTCCTTTGCCGCCATCGACGCACAGCTTTTTGCAAGCTCCGGATCAAACGAGCACGACAGCCCCAGCGGGATCGGATAGATCGTTCTGTAGCCGTGTATCACGTCGAGCATAAATATGACG
The DNA here is from genome assembly GCA_002369255.1 of Lachnospiraceae bacterium UBA3774. Taxonomy (GTDB): domain Bacteria; phylum Bacillota; class Clostridia; order Lachnospirales; family Lachnospiraceae; genus UBA3774. Next base: position 28,648 of record DFFO01000104.1, on the reverse strand, counting down.
GGAATGCCGAGAGGGTCGTTTTCAAGGTGTTTTTTTTGTATTTTTTTCATGTCGCCCGCGCTGAAAAAATTGAGAACGCTTCCGGTCAGCATGATATCTTCTTCGGAAAGGTTCAGCTTTTTGTCGGGGCCTGTGATATATGAATCGTCATTCAAAAACAGCCTCGCATTGTATTGCGTAAGCTGTCCTATTTTTTGACGAAGGGTCATTTTTTTCAAAAGTTCAGTTATTTCCACTTCCGTCGTCCTCCATTATTTTAAGAGCTCCGTTGTAAAAACATACGCTGATGATACCGCTTGCGCTAAAGCCGAGCAGCAGCATTACTATCAGCGTGATGGGAAAAAGCGCCGCTATGACCGCCGGAACTATCAGCGATATACCCATCATTATGCTCCGAAACGGAAACGCGATTATCCTCGTGAACGAGAAAACTATAGTTTCCTTTACGGTCAGCTTGTATCTGGACTGCATAACAAAGAACCACTGCATACTAAGTATCCCTATTATGGAAAGCAGCGGCACAAGAATGCGCAGGTATCCTATTGTGGGATTGTTAAGCGCGCGCAGGGCAAAATCATCTACAAGCAGCACACCGAAGTACAAAAGATAGATCAGCCAGATGATAAGAGCCTGCTTGAAGTTTTCCTTAAACGAATCAAAATATGCTTTTGTTATCGTGGTTTCCTCATCACGATAGATCAAAACAAGCACTCTATGCATGGCGCAAAAGGCGCAGCCTATAGTAAAAACGGGGATGCAGCAAATAACCGTCAAAATATTGAGCCACATAAGCTCGCTCAGTTTTTTTGCAAATTCAAAAAATTTTGATCCGCGGCCCAGGAAAAATCCTCTGCCTCCCTCATCACTCATTTTCGCTTTCCTCTTTTATCATGTTTTGCATGTTCTCTATCGCCCAAAGCGCATACTCACCCGATTCGCCGGGATGAACAAAAGCCTCCTCATCGCCCGCCATAACAAGCTCATAACGCTCCGGCGTATGATTGTGCTGCATATGATTTCCGAGAAAAATATCGACGTCTTCCCTGGAAAGCCTTTCCATTGCCTTTTTGAATTCGTCACGACAGGAAAAGGAAAGCCCGTATTTTTCAAGATATTCCCTGCTCATCGTATTGATCCCCATACCGCCGTGAAGACAGGCGCGATAAGTTTTTTTGCCGTTCGTAACGTTAAAGAAATACGAAAGCGCGCCGGGAGTATGTCCGGGAGTAGCCATACAGGTCACCGTGGTATTTCCCACGGTCAGGCTTTCGCCGCCATCCCACAGGATGTCCGGTTCAAAAACTTCTTTGTAGACCATTCCGAGCTCTTTGGCATAAGTAAGATCCAGTTCCCCGTTTGCATACTGTCTGTCGGCTCGTCCCAACACGGTTTTTGCTCCGGTCATAAGAGACAGCGCCCTTGCGGCTCCCAGATGATCGATATGTCCGTGCGTATTGAAAATATATCTGGTGTCTTTCGGATCAAGTCCGAGTCTGTGCATTCCGTCTATTACAAGATGCAGGCTCTGGTGGTAGCCCGGATCAAAGACAAGAAGGCCCTCTCCGGTATCTACCACGTGAGTAGAAGCCGGCACAGTACCGACAAAATACAGATTCCCGAATATGCGGAAAGGAGGGAAAGCACCCTCCCATGGCAGTTTTTTCATATTTACTCCTATTTCAGATCGAGCATGTCGATTTCTTTTTCACTGAGTCTGATATCAAGAGCACGCGAATTTTGCGCGATCTGCTCTCCGGTAACAGGGCTTGAGAGCGCGAAAACGTCAAACTTTTGATTAAATATCCATGCAAGGGCTATCTGGGCTACGCCCACGCCTTTTTCCTCGGCAAGCACTTCGCAGCGGCGCAGCCTTTCTATGTTATCCGGACTGTAATATCCCGTGATACCGGGGCCGTCCATTATTTTTTTCGCGCCTTCCGGATCGCTGCTCTTAAACAGACCTGAAAGCAGGCCTCTTGCAAGGCTTGAATAAGCAAAAACCGCCATGCCCGATTTTGCATACCACTCTCTGGCGTCGCTGTTTTCAGGACCGGAAATCGTTACGCAGCCGTCTCCGAGAGGAGCGTCGCAGCGCCATGGATCGTTTACCTGTCTTGCAAGCCCGAAATTCGGACTTGATACGCTAAAAGGCTTCAGAGAGTGCTTGTATGCATATTCGTTGGCTTCTTCTATTCTTGTATGAGTCCAGTTTGAGCCTCCGAAGACTTTTATCTTTCCTTCATCGTAAAGCCTGTTCAGCGTTTCCACGATCGTATCTACCGGCACCGTATGATCGTCGCGGTGAAGCATATAAATATCAATGCAGTCCGTACGCAGCTTGACAAGCGAGTCGTGTGCGTCCGCAAGAATATCAAAGTCGTTTACGCGGGTGCGCCACTTGTTCGGATGCGCGCATTTGGTAATGACGGAGCACTTATCTCTTATGCCTCTTTTTTCCATCCACTCGCCGGTGATTTCCTCGCCGTAGTGAGCGGCGCAGTCGAAAGTATTTATTCCGGCCTCATATACCATATCGAGAAGCGCAAACGCTTCTTCTTTTTCCTTCTCGCCGGCATCCGGAGCCACCGCCGCGAAAAGCTTTGGCGTGGCCGTTCCGAAAACAAGCTTTGAAACAGGCTTTTCAAGTCCTTTAATGTTTGAATACTTCATTTTTTTCCTCCGTCGAAAAATCCTGTCGGATCAGTTAACTATATTTATCGGCTCTTTATTCAAAAAAGCTTTCAGATTGTCAAGCGAATAGTCTATCAGACGCTGCCTGCATTCAATGGCCGCCCAGCTGATATGGGGCGTAAAAAATACGTTCGGAGCATGAAGCAAAGGATTGTCGGGAGTAATCGGTTCGTTTCTTACTGCGTCGATTCCCGCGGCATATACCTTTCCGCTTTTCAGTGCCGCAGCAAGATCTTCCTCCACAACAAGAGCTCCTCGGCTATTGTTTATTATGATCACACCGTCCTTCATTTTGGCAATGTTGTCTTTGTTTATGATATTTTCCGTTTCCGGGAAAAGCGGACAATGCAGCGCGATCACATCTGATTCGCGCAGCAGCGTGTCAAGATCGGTATAACGGCACTGTTCGTTTTCAAGAGCTTTGTTCTGATACATGTCATAGGCCAGAACCTTCATTCCAAAGGCCTGCGCAACGCGGGAAGTTACCTGTCCGATCCGTCCGAGACCGATAATGCCCATTGTCTTGTTCTCAAGCTCGATACTCGGATAATCCCAGAAGCACCAGTCGTTTTCTCCGCCTTTGCGCCCCTTTCTTACCTCTGCGTCGTGGTGAGCCACGTGGTCGGTGATCTCGAGCAAAAGAGCTATTGCATGCTGTCCTATGGCCTCAGTACCGTAGGAAGGAACGTTTGAAACGGGAATGCCGAGCTCCCTGGCTGCTTTTACGTCCACCGTATTGTAACCCGTCGCGATCACGCTGATAAATTTGAGATTCGGGCAGCGGGAAAGATCTTCTTTTGTTACGTCGGTCTTGTTCAAAAAAACTACGTCGGCGTCTCCTATTCTCTCCGCCACCTGCCCGGGAAGTGTGCGTTCATACCGCGTCACCTCTCCGTATTTGTCAAATTCACTCCAGTCAATTTCACCCGGATTTTCTCTCGGATGATCAAGAATAACTATCTTCATGTGCTTTTCCTTTATTTTAGTCCAGTTTCTTTACGGCGTCCATTTCCTGACGGTAGCCGCGAAGGAAGAAGTCTTTGTCCGTTGCAAGCCATAAAACATTTGCTCCCATGGCGCGGTACTGCGCAGCAAGTTCTTCGTCGTCGCAGAAGATTCCGCACGATTTTCCGTATTTTGCGCTTATCTCAAATACCTCAGCGATTGCGCTTCTCATGACGTCAGATCGTACATTGAACGGTGTTCCGAGCATTACGGACATATCATAAGGGCCTATCATAACGGCATTTATATACTCTCCGTATTCCTCGAGCATCTGCGGAAGCAGGTCGATACCTTTTCTTGACTCTATCTGCGGCATAAGAAAACGGGTCTTGTTGAAGTCCTCAGGCTTTTCGCCGGGACGAAACTGTCCGTGACCGCCGCAGCCTTTTCTGCCGATCGGTGCGAAAAACAGTGCGTCAAGCGCAGTGCGAAGCTGTTCCAAAGACTCCGTCCGCGGAACCATGATTCCGTCTCCGCCCATATCGACGGCTTTTGCCATAAGATGATAAAGCGCGTCCTGAACTCTCATGATCGTAGGAACGCCCATCAGCCTGCATACGTTAAGCGACTGCTGAGCGTTTTGCGCGTCAAATACGCCGTGCTCAAGATCAAACACTATAAAATCCAGATCATCCCTGTTCATCTGCGGAAGAAGCAGGGGCGCATTTAAAAGAGACATCGTCGTTCCGACGGTTTTTTCTCTGTTTTTCAGCTTTTGCGCAAAGCCGTAATACTTATCCATCCGTATATCTCCTTTTTGTAAGGCGCAAAAATGCGCTTATTGTTTTTCAATCATAATGCTGCAGGTCTGCCCGGGAGCAATTTCATATACTCCGGCGGCTGTTTCAAGCCAAAGCCGGGTCGCGGTAGGATTGTAAACCTTTTTGCAGTCCGCAGAGAAAACAAGTCTCCCGTAAGCCTCTACATAATCGTATATTTCAATATTGGTGGCATACCAGATATCATCTCGTCCGCCAATGAGCTTTCCGAATTCTTCCAGTATCTGCCAGCTGTCATTGTCGCCAAATTCATAGCTGTGACCCCACAGATAAAAAAGCATGGGCCTCCATCTGCGCTTTTCTCCCAGGAATCTCTCTACCAGTTCCATAAGATCCGGAACGGTATGATGGCAGGTGGGGTCCCATTTCATCCAGTCTTCCGGAAGCAGAAAAGATCTGGAGCTTACAGTAGTCCTGCCGTAAACAATGCCGCTGCTTTTTGCCGCGGCTATAACATTTTCATTGAATGTGCCGAAGGGATATGCTATTCCGCGCACCATACAGCCATAGGCGTCTTCCAGATTCTGTCTGTCGTTTGCGATCTCGCCAAGGCACGCAGGGGCGGGAAGCTGTTCCAAAAAAGGATGCGTCACTCCGTGACAGGCTATCTCCATTTTGTCTTTTGCATGAAGTTCAAGGCTTTCGTTTAGCGTAAGCCTTCTGTGGCCGTGTTTTCCCACGTCTCCCGTACTTCCTTCAGGCGAAAACTGACCGCTGTTTACATTAAAAGTGCCGCGCAGACCGTACTTTTGCATGATCTGCGAAAGCCTTACGTCATCAGTCACATTATCGTCATAGCTGAGTGTTACAGCCTTTACTTTTCCTCCCGGAAAACGTAAAAAAACATTGTTCATGAATGTTCACCCCTGTTTATGACAGTTTTTCAGTCTTCTTTTTTCTCGCCGCGATGCAGATTGCGGTATTCGACCGGAGACAGGCCCGTAAGCTTTTTAAAAGCTCTTCTGAAGCTCGAATCCAGCGCATAACCTACGGATTCAGAAACGGCCCCGATCTTTATGTTTGAGTTTTCAAGCAGATCGCAGGCTTTTTCTATACGCAGTTTTTCGATCGCAGTGGATAGATTTGTATTGTACTCCCTGCGATAAATATTTGAAATATAGTTTTCATGAAAATGAAAATGCCATGCAACCTGTTTGATATTCAACCCGCTGTCCGAAAAATGCTCTCCGATATAATCGTTTATCTGAACTGCGAGAGAATTCTGCACGTTGCTCTTTTTATCTGTCAATTTCTCAGTCATAATTATAACAGTACCCTTCACTTCCTGAAAATATCTGTTGATATCTTTTTCGTTAATAAACCCTATATACTCCTGTGACAACTGCACGTCCATCTTTTCCGCAACGGATAATACCGCATTGGTGACGCGGAACCGAAGAAGGCTTATTGCCTCTGCGGAAAGGATCCGTGTGTTTTCCGTAATGTTTTTTTTGTAGATTTCGTCAATCTCTGAAATCGCCTCATCGGCATATCCGGCAATTATGTAATTGCTGATCTTATCATCGGTCTGCTCCGGATAATAGATAACGTCTCCGGAAAGATCCGCCTGCGAATAGAAATAAATCTTTTTACCGGTATTTTCGCTGTAACGGATCGTTTCGCAGGCCTGTTTGTATGAGACGGATATATCGGCAAGGCTGTCCACCGCCTCACCGGCTCCGATCCGCAGATCGGCGTTGTATTTGTAATTGATCTGTACGTTGAGCAGTGAAACTATTTCATTAACGGTCTGAGCGAAATCCTCGCCCGCTTCCATGATACACGACAGCTCAAACGGAGAGGTATCAACTATCTCCATTCCCGTACCGATCTCGTTTTCAAGCAGTTCCAGGATCAATTCGCGCACTCCGGAATCTTCCGTATCGAACACGTTTGTAAGATCGTTGTAACGGATACAAATAACGGCGTACTTATCCGCAACCTCTCCGAGTTCCAGATTTTCAAGCGCAGTCCTCTTGTCGTCGTCACTTGCATAGGTGCCCTTGAGGAGATGCTTGAACGTAGTGTTTCTCTGAGAAAGCTGAAGCTTTTTGATCTTTTCGCGTGCGTCCACGTTCCGGCTTGCCGCCACCTCCGCATAACTGTGTACCAGCTTGTAATCGACAAATTCCTGCCGGTCATTTTCCGGTTCGGCATCCCCGCTTTTCAGGGTGTCGAGAATCTGTCTTATCTGCATATGGTTTTTATGCGTGAAGTAGATGCAAAGAATAAGACACAGCAGGATGATCGCGAGGGCGGGCAAAAGTCTGAGAGCGATATAGCCGGCAGTCTGTTCAAGTTCTTCGGAGGGAACAAAAAATCTGATCTGCCAAAGGCCGCCGTTTATGGTCCTTTGCATACCGTAATAACTGTCTGCCCGTCCCGTCATCTGCAGCAGTTCGCTTGAAAGATCCGCGCCCGACTGCTCGTCGGTGACCGTTCCGAATGAATACATAACGCCCTTGTCTCCGACGACGCAAAATGACGTATCCGCCGTCATAAGATCTTTAATATCACGAAAGAGATTTTCGGTGTCAATGGCAAGCACCAGTCTTGACGTATTTTCACCGGGCTTTTCGATGGGCGCAAGAATAATGTATTCGATTACATCTGAAGGTCTTCCGTCGCTGATAACGTGTCTGGTCTTGGAAAAGCCGTAGTTCTTGGCATAGTTTTTTATAGCCTGTGCGGCTTCCTTTGACGTGCAATCATCATAGATGTACTGATAACGGAAAAACATTTCCGCATTGTCGAGAATGGTATCCGACGCGATTATCCTGTCGGCATATCCGTCATAAAAGAATATTTCCGTAATGTTTTCGTTTCTTGATATCCCGTCAAGAAGGTTTTTCACCTGCGCGCTGCTCTGCCGGTCAGATTCGCCTGTCTTTTTCTCAAAAACGTAGCTGCTGACAACGTCGCTTCGAGCAATGAAGTATGCAAGTTCTTCGACAGTTTCGATCTTACTGTTCACCCTGTCAGACGCGACCTTTACGGATTCCTGCCATGCCAGAAGCGTTTCCTGTGACGCTTTGTTCGCAATATAATTGCTGAGCAGTATTACAGCCATCACAGGCAGCAGGGCTATGGCAATGTACGGCCACGCAAGGTGAAAAACCGACTTGATCTTAGATTTCATAAAAACTCCGTGAAAAAATTACTTTTCTTCCTCAAGGGTGGAAACGATAAGCGTATGCGTTTCGGAATTGGTGAAATGATACTTTACTTTCTGCGAGTTGCGCAGGAAAGCATTAAAGTCCCAACCCTCTTTGGTTCCCGTATGTCTGGCATCATTATAGAACGGGAAGTCGGCGCACGTCCAGAAGCATACTTCCGGATCTACCAGACGGTAAAGCGCAAGCGTGCCGCCGTTTGAACCGTGATGTGCCGGCTGGAAGATGTCGCTCTTCAGATAATCGCCGAATATCTGCGCCATCATGTTGTTCATTCCTTCGGAACAGTCTCCGAGGAAAAACGCGGTCTTTTTACTGTCGTCGAAGGTAAATCTCCACGCTCCGCTGGTATCGTTCATCCACGACATCTCGTGAGGCCAGAAATCTTCATGAGACATGAGGAATTCAAGCTCGCAGCCCGGCAGATACAGCTTTTGGCCAGTATGGTAAATATAGTGGTTTACGTCCGGATAATACGTATTTGCCGAATCTATAAACGCCGTGATATAGCCTGTAAACGTCACAGGGTCATTCGTGGAGCTGCCGGTTCCCAAACCTATGTTATACAGGTTGGGGAAATTGTAGATAATTGTCTTTAAGTCAAATTTCGACGAGTACTCCTTTAAAAACGGAGGGAAAAGACAGATATGATCCGGGTCGGCATGTGTGATCATCCAAGTTACCTGGGGCTTTGTTCCTTGTGGAGCCTTGCTTTCAAGGAAGTCCCAAAGGGCCTTCATATCAGCCTTGTAGTCGCGGTGATATGTCTTTTCGACAGTCTCTCCGGCATCGTTTTTGTAGCTGTACGTCTTGTCCGCGTCGCTGCCCCAGCCTCCGTCTATTATGACAAAGCTTCCGTCAGCGAGCTGAATAACGTTGCACTGAACGCTCTCCGACATTCCGATCTCCGAGATCGTCGGCTCGGTTACCTTTTCATAGTCTGTCACAGGCGTCTGCGGGCCGAGATAATTCAGTTTTCCGTAAATGATGCGGAATTCATGCATGAGATAAAAATAGTTGCAGTGTATTTCCGTATCGCCCTTGGTATAGGTCATGAACCTGTTGTTTGCTATTTCATTTTCCTGGAAAAGCGTGTATCCCGCGTCCGAAAGCTGTTTTTCATAAGCGGCTATTTCAGCGTCAGCGCCGGATTTGTCCATTCCCGAATATATTACTTCATAATGATCAAATCCACAATCATGCAACTCCTGCATTTCTCCGCTTTCCGTTTCAAACATAGGAACAACCTCACTGATTTCGCAAACATTTTTTATTCCGAAGCTTTCCGAGCTGATCGCAAAGGAACCGTCATCGAGCTTTACTATCATGGCGCGCAGAAGTCCGCATACATCCTTTGCCATGACTTCCGTTCCGACGGATATTATCAGATCGTCGCCGTTTGCGCGGATCTCATACTGGCTGTAGGTAATGCCCGGGTCCGTGCCGCCCTTTCCTGCAAGCTCCTTGGCCGTACCTATATATATGGCCTTTCCGGAAGCTTCCTTTGCAACTGTAAACTGCGCGCCCGTCTTGATGGTAAGCGTTGTCTTGTATTCGTCCGCGATCGAGTCGTCGGAAAAATAGCTGACGATCGAATAATCAGTCGCATTGTCCTTGGCAAGCACAAGCGATACGGCGTCCTCGCTTCCTCCGCCGTTCCCGGAGCCTCCGCAGCCCGCAGCGAAAACCATTCCGATAACAGCTGCGGCAAACAGAATTATTAGTTTTTTCATTTTAGAGCCTCGCACTTTTTATTTCTCACCGAAAACCGATTTCATGTAATCGGAATAGGATTCTTTCATAAGATCAAGATAATCCTGAATACCGAGGTTCTCAAGCTCTTCCCAGAACTGATCTATAGTGGATATATCACGCTGGCCGGTAATGAATTTCGCGGACTCTTTGGTGATATAGTTCTGGATGGTGGTAATGATATCGGATACGTAGGTGGCGTCATCAGAATCGAGATAAACTCCGTTGAGTCTTACGGAAGTTGCATAATCGCTCCATTTTTCAATAGTAATCAGACGCCAGTGTCCGTCATTTGTATTGTCGTCAAGCTTGATATTGTCGATGCAGTAGTACTTTTCGCCTGTTACGGAGTCGGTAAACTCTTTCATTTCACCTGTTCCCGAAGAAACGACAGCGGGGCGAAGGCCGGCATTATCGAAGGGGAAGATGCGGTCGCGGCCATAGGCTGCCATTGAAGCATACGTTCCGTCTTCTACCATCTTGGTAGTGATATTGCCATCTTCATCATAGTACCATCCGTCAACAAGACCCAGCGGATCTTCTCCCTGCTTCGGTCCGTAACGGTAAAGCATAGCTCCCTCTTCGCTATAGATAAAATCAAGCATCATAGCTACAAGCTCGGGATATTTTGTTTTTGAAGAAGCCCAAAGAGTGTCGGCAGTAAAATAGTTGAGTCTGCTTACGTGTATTTCTTTGTTGTCTCCAAACAGTATGGGGTTCGCGCAAACGATATCTCCGAAGGCCTTCGGATCCTCGCCTACGTATTCAAGCGTCCACCATGCAAGCGCACCACAGCTGCCGTCTCTCATGAGTCCGCCGGCCGTTGTGTCGCTCATGCTGAAGTAGTCTCTGGCCAAAAGTCCTTCGGAATACAGCGTATTCATGATCTTAATAAAATCACGATAAGATTCGGTATATGCGGGGATGACCAGCTCTCCGTCCTTTATCATAAGGTTTGAACCGTATTTGTTGGGTTCGGTTCCGTAAAAGCCAAGTCCGGTCCAGAGATATTTTTCAAGGAATGATCCGGCACTGACTACAGGAATAGGGGTAGCGCCGTTTGCAAGCTTCATATTTTTGAATGCACGAAGCGTATTGATAAATTCTTCCTGAGTAGTCGGATTCTTTACTCCGCAGGCGTCCAGCCAGCTCTGTCTGTAGTAAAGTCTTTCGGAAGTTCCGTAACATCCGGAAGCATACTGTGACGGAGCGAAATAAGGCAGCGCGTAGATGCCGCCGTCAGGAGCGGTGATGTCCGGGGTTACGTCCGGATACTCTTTGAGCCAATGGCAAAGATTTGGCATAAGGCTTTCGTTTACATAGGGAGCCCAGTTAAGAAGCATTCCTTCTTCCATTCCGTAAAGGGCGGCGTTTGTCTTTCCGAGACCGATACCCCAGACTACGTCCGAAAGAGTATCGGTTCCGAGAAGAAGCGACTTTTCGGTAGACGCTTCGTTCGTCTGCTGAACGTCGATAGTAACGTCATAACCCTGCTGAGCAAACCAGTACTCAAGGTACTTGAAAAACCAAAGATCGTCTGCGTCGGTCGTAGATCCGGCATGACGCTGTGTCAGGATCTTTAAAGTAACCGGCTCATTTATTTCGGGTTTGTCCGTAATTTGTTGTACGGCGGCTGAGCCTCCGTTTTCGCCGGCATCAGAACCGTCGGATCCCTTTTCGCCGTCATCTCCGCAGCCGGCAAGACAGCCGATCAGCATGATCGCCGCAAGCAGCAGTGCAATGACTTTGTTTCTTTTCTTTTTCATTTTATTCCTCCTTAAATCTTTTCAGGATCAGCCCTTAAGTGAACCGACCATTATACCTTTGACAAAATGTTTTTGTACGAAAGGATAAATTGCCAGCATAGGTGCGCTGGATATGAACACCAGGGCATATTTCATAGTTAATGCCTGATAAGCCTGCCGCGACGCGTCAGCTATCAGTTCCGCGTCTCCTGACTGGAGCGCGTCGGTATATGCCGACTCATTCAGGATCAATATATTTCTAAGCACAAGCTGCAATGGCTGCAGTTCCTGGTTGTGCGTATAGATGAGGGCTGAAAAATATCCGCTCCAGTGCCCGACCGCATAATAAAGCGTAATAACGGCAATAATGGGCGCACTGAGGGGCAGCACCAGTTTAAAAAAGCATCTGAGCTCGCTCGCACCGTCGATCCTTGCCGCTTCAAACAGGGCTTCCGGAATGTTGTTCTGAAAATAAGTCCTCGTTACGATTACATTATACACGCTTACGCCGCCATTGATAATGAGAATCCAGGGCGTATCGATAAGACCCATATTTTTGTACAGCAGGTAGTGCGGTATCATTCCGCCGCCGAAATACATCGTGATAAGAAATACAGTCATCAGGAAGTTTCTGCCGTACATCCTCTTTTTGCTAAGCGCGTAGGCGCTGGGAATAGTCAAAAACAGGTTGAATGCAGTTCCTGCCACGGTATATATAATCGAATTTCTGTATCCTCTCCAGATGGCGCTGTTCGTAAATACAAGCTTGTATGAGTTCACCGAAAAACCGTGCGGGATCAGGTTTACCTTGCCGCTGTAAACGGCATAGGGATCCGAGATCGAAGCAATGACAGTCAGATAAAGAGGATAAGCGCACAAAAGAACAACAAGGATAACCATCGAATAAACGATAAACAGGAATACCTTATCGCCTTTTGTGTTTTTTATTGTAGATTTGTTAAGTGATACTTTACTCATAAACGCTCCTCCTGCCCCGACTAAAACAGACTGATGTCTGTCAGCTTCTTTGACAGCCGGTTAAACGAAAGCAGCAAAATAATGTTGATAATATTGTTGAACAGTCCTATCGCGGTCGAGTAGCTGTATTGGCCTCCAAGAATACCTACCTTGTACGTATACGTGGAAATAACGTTTGATACGTCGGCTACAAGATCGTTGTCCATGAGGAGGATCTTTGTGTATCCGAGGCTCATGATACGTCCCATACGCATAAGAAGCGTGATCATGATGGTGGGAAGAATGGCAGGTATATTGATATGCCACATTACCTGGAACCTGCTCGCTCCGTCAATCTTGGCCGCTTCGATCTGCTCGGACGGCACGGACGAGAGGGCGGATATATATAGAATAGTCCCCCATCCAAGGTTTTGCCATAAGCCCGAGAAAACATATATTGGCGCAAAGGCCGATGGCTCACCCATAAAATAGGTTCTTTCTCCGCCGAGCGCCGCAATCAGGTTGTTGACCGGACCGTTGCTCAGATCCAGCATCAGCATTACCAGCGATACAACGACAACTTCCGATAAAAAGTGAGGCATATAGCTGACCATCTGCGCGACTTTTTTGAACTTGACGTGCGTAAGCTCGTTTAAGAAAAGCGCGAATATGATGGCGCACGGGAAGGTGGCAAGCGACAGCAGCGTGATGGAAAGCGTGTTTCTTATCATCTTCCAGAAATACGGATACTTAAAGAACCTGATAAAGTTGTCGAATCCTACCCACGGACTTCCCGCAATGCCCTTACTGGGTCTGTAATTCTGAAATGCCATCAGAATACCATACATAGGTCCGTAATTAAAAATAAGGATGTATATGAGCGCGGGCAGAAGGAGCAGATACCACTGCCAGCTCTCACGCAGCCGCTTGCGCACATATCCCCTTGATCCGGGAACTATGGGCGCGCTTGCGGTTTTTCCCTTTGTTGTTTTGTCATTTCGCATGAACATCCTCCGGGTCCTTTCCTTTTTACTTTAGTAAAAATTATAAACTATAGGGGTTTTTTGATATAGATACAATTTCAAATTTGACCGTTCATTTTTAAAGAATATAGGCTCTCGTGGCTGAAACTGTTTGCATATTCATTTATGCATGTGATAGATTATTTGTAGATAAGTTTCTTCTTTATTATAAGAAAAATATTATATAATTCACATTTCCTTACAGGAGGCAATTATGAATATAATGAAAAGAACGTTGTGTCTTGTGCTTTCGGTCGTTATGACAGTCACGCTGTTCGTACCGGCTGCGGACACAGTCTTTGCGCAGGCGGCTCCCGTTTCAAACATCGGAGCTTCCGGAGCTCCGAAAGGCAAGGACGCTCATGTGCTTTCGGAAAGCGTCACCTATCTTTCCGACCTGTACGGCACCGAAAAGAAAGTATCAAGCTTTGTCATCGGTACGGGTTCGAGTGAAACAAAGCCCCGTGATTTCAAGCTCGACACAAACTGGGACAACACCGTTTTCGTGTGGACGGGCGTCAGCCAGGACGGCGGCGCTTCCAGAAAAGCCGTAAACGCATCCAACAGTCCGAGAACTCTTCAGATCAAAGCTGCCGACGGTACTACGAGCAACGTGGTTTACAACCGTGGCGACATAGCCATAGGATACCGCGGCACCAAATATGCAAAGGGCCTGGCTGCGCTTGTTTCTGCAAGCAACAAGAAGCCCGCGTCCGTCGTGTATGATCTGCAGGGACTCGATATGGAATATTTCTATTCCGTTGTAGGTATTACCGGACAGTCAAACGTCAATCCGGCTGTTTCGCCATATACTTACAAGCTTACCTTCAACGTATACGGCAGCAAGGACGGCACGGACGACAGCGATTTCGAGCTTCTTTCATATGCTACGGGCATCAGAGCTTACCTGACGGCCGAGTTCAACGTAGATATCCGCGATTACAAATATTTGAAGCTTGAAACGGTCAGCGACGGCGGAAACAGCAGCGGAACCTTTGTCTGGGCAGACGCCTGTCTGTACAAAACGGAGCGCTCGACTTTTTCCGTACAGACCGTGTGGGACGACGCGGGAAATGAAAGCTACCGTCCAAGTTCGTTTTTGGCTTATCTGACAGCAGACGGAAATAAAACAGGCGCCCCCGTTACCTTAAATGCGGAAAACAACTTTTCATACACCTGGAGTTCCGTTCCCAAGTACAATGCGGCAGGTGAGGAAGTAACATACGGCGTAACCGCTTCGGTTCCGAACTACAAAGCCGCTTATTCAGACGGAATCCTGACAAATAAGTTCGTTTATGACACAGACTTTACGGTTTCCGTAAACTGGAGCGACAAAAATGACGTTTACGGCGTTCGCCCTTCTTCTCTCGAGCTGCAGCTTTATGCTGACGGCGAAGCCTACGGCAGCCCTGTTTCAGTTTACGCTTCTGACGGCTGGGTATATACCTGGACGTCTCTTCCCGCGCGCAAGACCGGGCAGACTACTCCTATCAATTACAGCGTAGCTGTGACCGAGGAACCCGAATACTATTCTGTTTCTGCAGACGGTGAGGTCATAAAGGCGACCTGTACCTACAATCCTGCCGAGCAGAAGGTTTCATACACTACTGACGTTCTCTGGGTAGACGAGACCGTTTCCTCCCGCCCTTCATCGCTGAACGTTCAGCTTTTTGCGGACGATACCGATACCGGTCTTTCTGCAGTACTCAGTTCGGAAAACAACTGGTCTTACACCTGGACCGATCTTCCAAAGCACAAAAGCGAAACAGATCTCTCAATTGTTAATTATACTGCCAAGGTCTCCGATCTTCCCAGCGACTATGCGGCAGTTTACAGCGGCAGGCGCATCATCATCTGTACCTACCGCCAGCTTATTGACTATTCTCTCAAAGCAGTCTGGGACGATTCGGACAACGAGCCCGGCATTCGCCCCGACAGCCTTAAAGTTCAGCTCAAAAAAGACGGTAAGAACCTCGGAGCCGCCGAAGAAATAAGTGCCGGCAACGACTGGTCTTATACGTGGACCGATCTTTATTCCACTTCGACCGGCGCGTATCGTGCGGGCGACGGTTCGTTTAACGGAGCGGCTGACGTCGCAGGAAATGCCAATCTTACCCAGCTTTCTTCTCTTACCTATATAGAATCCTCAAATATCAAGGGAGCCGCTTCCACGGTAAATTATCCCTACGGCGGCAGCTCGTCGGATTCCTTTATCATCGGTGAAAACAATACAAAATTCACCAGAGGAATCGGCGTCCATCCGGAAGCCCCCTCCATTTCCGGAGGCGAATCCTGGACCACCTATGATATCAGTTCTCTTGGCGCGGACCGCTTCTATGCCGCAGTAGGTATTACAAACGCGAACGGTAAAGCCGGCAATTCGCAGGGCGTTATCTTCCGCGTATTCGGAGATTACGGCGACGGAAGCTATGTGCTCCTTGCCGAGTCTGACAAGATCGTGAAAAAAGACAGCGGCGAATTTGACGTGGGCATCAGCGGCGTCAAGAAACTCAAACTCGCTGTTTATCCCGCAGGCACAAACAACTGGTCAAGCGCGAGCGTTTGGGCAAATGCGTGTGTTTACAAATCCACCGGAGTCTGCGGACCCGAAGCCGATTATACCGTCGAATTCGAAGGACTTCCCGAAGAATACGAAGTTTCGATAGAGGGCGGCATTGCAACTCTTACGTATCTTCCCAAAAAAGATTATGATATCTCCGTAGTCTGGAACGATAACAACGATCTTATGAAGCACCGTCCCGATTACGTAAACGTCCGCGCTTACATCGGAAACAAGGCTGATGATTACGTATTCCGTCTCAGTGAAAGCAACGGCTGGAAAGATACCGTAAAGCTTCCCATATATGCTAAGGGAACGACAAATAACGTAACCTACACCTTCAAACAGGATCCGGTTCCTCAGTATTATTCGGAATCCGTTTCCGGAGGAGTTATAACAAACAAATACGCACCGAACCTTCCCGGAAAATATACCGCCTCATCAAACGGCAATTACAGCGGAGCCAAGGGCGTCAAGAAGGGATCGATCAAGTACCTTTCAAATATCGATTACACAGATTCCATCAACAACGGCGGAAAGCCCACTACCAAGAACTATCCTTACGGCACTACCAGCGGAGTCTTTAAGATCGGTGAAAAAGATACCGCGTTTTCAGTCGGCCTCGGCGTTCATCCCGAAGCTCTGAGCGCGCAGTATGTTGCGTCTACCACGTATGACCTTTCCAAAATGAACGTGGACCGCTTCTATGCAGCAGTAGGTCTTACAAGCAGCAAGGGCAAGGAAGGCGCCTCCAGGGGAGTTGTCTTCCGCGTTTACGGCGATTATGCAGACGGTTCTTCAAAGCTGCTTGCACAGTCTAATGTCATCACCATGAAAAAGAGCGGCGAATTCCTCGTAGACATTACCGGAGCAAAACAGCTCCGACTCGAGATCATTGCTCCCGGAGAGAACCATTATTCTTCAGGTTCCGCCTGGGCGAACGCCTGTGTATTCAAGTATGACAAAAACGGCGAGTCCTTCTCCGGAAACAAAATCATTCTTCCGGGAACCTATACTCCCAACAAGAGCGGCAATTATACTACCCACGTCAACGCGGCGAAGGGATCGGTAAAATTCCTCTCGGATATGAAGTACACCGATGCTTCAAATACCACAAATAAAGACTTCCCGAAGGGCAAGGCCACAACCCTTGATCATCCGTACGGCGAAATCGGCAATATCATCATCGGCAAAAAGGCCCAGAAGATCAAGAAGGGTCTCGGTGTTCATCCGAAGCCCGCAGCCAATACAAAAGGATCCTGGACCACCTATGATCTTTCAAAGATGAAGGTAGACCGTTTCTATGCAGTAGTAGGTCTTACCAACGAAAACGCCAAGAAGGGCAAGAGCGAGCCGATCTACTTCCGTGTTTATGCGGATTACGGCGACGGCAATTTTATTCCACTTGCCGAGTCCGATAATATATCAAAGACAAAAACCGGTGAATTTGACGTTGATATCACAGGCGTTAAAAAGCTCAAGCTCATGGTATTCGCCACCGGAAGCAATATCTCCTGCGGCTCTGTATGGGGCAACGCCTGCGTTTACAAATATCAAAAGAGCGGTTCTGTCAAGATACACACCAACAACTCCACTTTGAACTATCTGCTCAATTACAAGGCAAGCAAGGGAGATTATACCGAGAACTTAAAGGCTGCTGAAAACTCCGTACAGTTCCTCTCAAAGATGGACAACAAGGGCTCTTCCAATACTACCAATGACAAGTATCCCAAAGGACAGCCCACAAACTATAACCATCCTTACGGTTCGCTGGCAGCGATCGCAAGAATAGGCAAAAACAACCAGTTCTTCTACACAGGACTTGGTATGCATCCGAAGAATCCCAAGCAGCCGATAAACGGTTCAATAGAGTCTTATACGATTTACGACCTTAGAAATCTGGATGTTAACCGTTTCTACTCCGCCCTCGGACTTACCAACACAAAGGGTAAAAACGGCAATTCAAAGGGTACCATCTTCCGCGTTTACGCTGATTACAAAGGAAACGGCAGCTATAAGCTCATCGGACAGTCAGATATTATTCTGGGCTATATGTCGGGTGAATTCGACCTGGATATTTCCGATGCGAAATACTTGAAGCTCGCTGTTGTAAGCGCGACTTCCACTCATGCTTCGAGCGCGGTCTTCTGGGCAAATGCCTGCGTCTACAAATACGACGAAAAAGGCTCGGTAAATATTCATACAAATCACATCGGCCCGCAGATCCCTCCGAAGGCTCAGCCGACCGACAACTATTATCCTTCAAAAGACGGTTTCTACCAGGGTCTGCCGTTTGAATATGACAAGAACAGCGTATTTATCACTCAGCTTGCATATCTGGATTCGTCCAACACCACAAACGCTACTTATCCTTACGGACAGCCCAGTACTATAGATCACCCTTACGGAAAACCCGAGGACGTTATCTGTATCGGCGAGCAGGAAGCGCTCTTCTTCGAAGGACTCGGCATGCACCCGAAGAACCCGGCTCTTCCCGTAGATTACAGCATTGAGTCCTGGACTCTTTACGATATCAGCGAGCTTGGAGCAAACCGCTTCTATTCAGCGCTTGGTATCACGAACTCAAACGGCAAAGCCGGCAAATCTCAGGGCGTTATTTACCGCATTTATGCTGATTACGGCGACGGAGTCTTTGTAAAGATCGGCGAGTCCGAAAACCTTACAAAGAAGATGTCCGGCGAATTTATCGATGTTGATATCACCGGCGTAAAGATCCTCAAGCTTGCGGTCGTTTGCGGCGGCACAGCTCATGATTCAAGTGCCTGCGCCTGGGCCGGAGCCAGCTTCTACTCTACCGAGGGTCCGCTTAATCTTCCCAAGCCCGAAAGACCGGACAAAACCAAGGATGCGGAAGTAACAACTGTGGATGATACAGCAGCTGCTCAGGAAAGCGGTTCTTCTCTCGGAACGGGAACGATTATTGCCATTGCAGCCGGCAGTATCGCACTTATCGGCGGTGGCGTTACAGCTTTTATAATCGCCGGAAAGAAACGCAGTAAGAAAGACGAAGAAGAACAAAGCTAATCGTTCTTCCTCTATAATAATCATCTCTCGCGCCGCAGACCAAAAGGCCTGCGGCGTATTTTTATACAATAAATCCGTGCCGCTTTCTCTGCACCCGGAGTTCACTGGTTTGCCTCTGCTTAGGGTGCAGAGGAGACACATACCCCCTTTCTCTGCACCCGGAGTTCGCTGTTTTTTCTCTACTTTGGGTGCAGAGGAGACACATACCCCCTTTCTCTGCACCCGGATTTCACTGGTTTACCTCTGCTTTGGGTGCAGAGGAAACACATACCCCCTTTCTCTGCACCCGGATTTCGCTGTTTTGCCTCTGATTTGGGTGCAGAGGAAGCACATACCCCCTTTCTCTGCACCCGGATTTTACTGCTTTACCTCTGATTTGGGTGCAGAGGAAGCACGTACCCCCTTTTTCTGCACTCGGAGTTCACTGCTTTACCTCTGATTTGGGTGCAGAGGAGACACATACCCCCTTTCTCTGCACCCGGAGTTCGCTGTTTTGCCTCTGCTTTGGGTGCAGTGGAGACACATACCCCCTTTCTCTGCACCCGGTGTTTCCGGGCTGTCCCTCCGCTTTCTTAGCAAGCAAATAAGGATGCAAAAAACCCGGCATCCCTTTCGGAATGCCGGGGCGGTGCAGGAGAAACACCTAATGCATACTATAATATGACTGTTTAATTCAGGAGGATGATAAATCAGTCATTGTAATTGTCAGCGGATACTCCGTAATTGTAGAGCGCCTTTACCACCGCCGCAAGCAGCGCATCGTCACTTCCGTGTTTTGACGCTACATAGGAATTAACGCTGTATGTGACAGTGTGATAAACGGTCTTACCGTCTGTAAGCGCAAAAGTATAAACCGTGTCAAAATCCGTGGCGGGCAAACCTTCTCCCAGAACAACGTAAACACTGCCGTTTCTTTTAGCAGAAGAAAGCGGATACTCTTTGGCGGTGCCGCCATAAGCAGTGACTACAAGTTTGGTGGCCTGAGACGCCGAAACGTTTATTATGAAGCTGATATCTTTTGAAAGATAAAGCGCCGCGCTGCGAATATAATCTTTGCGGCCTCGCACGGAAGAACTCGCCGCGCTCTGAGGAGCCGTAAAGCTCTTTGTTTTTGCAGAGGCTACCCATGCGGCTCCGTTCGGAAGAGAATCCGTCTTGTAGGCCGCATAATTTTGTGCAGCGGCGCCATACTCAAGCATATCGGCAAGCAGCGTTTCAAGTTTTGCAAATTTTGCAGCCGACAGCCCCAATGCGGCAAGACCCTCTGCGGTCTGCCCCAATTCGTGTATGCTGTCGCAATAAGCCGCTGTACAAAATGTTTTTGTTTCAATGACCGATGAATCATCGTCAAGAAGCTCAACCGTGATATCCTCATTCATATATTGAGAATATACACCCGGATAATCAAAACGCCACCTCTCTCCGTCTTTTACGCCGGATATCGTCACAGAATCTCCGATTCCGGAAAAACGCGCGCCGGGGGCGGTTGTACCCTCAGACATCTTCGCATGGATATGCAGCGTAAGATCCGAACCTGCAGTCATCGAAACTCTGTCCATAACAGCATTTGTATCATATACACAGGCTCCGCCCCAGGCAAACGATCCGCCGCTGTTCCCGCCGTCGCTTACCGCTTCGAGTTTGAGATAATTGTAGCCGCTGATATCAACATTGAATTCCGCGCCGAAATATGCTCTTATATCCGACGCATATGCGAGAGGAATAAAGACGCTGTTTTCGTTATAATCCCGGTTTTTGCTCCCGTAGAGCGTAAACGTGACCTTGTAAGGATAAGTTCCCGTATTGTTTGCATTTGCATTTCCGGTCAGACCGACTGCGGAATAAAAATACTTTGCATCAAGATCCCTTACGTCATATACGATATATGCGGACTTATTTGTGCTTGGCGAAACAAGTCCTCCAAGACCTTTTTCAAATTCTGTGCCGCGATAACCCAAAGCAATCTCATCATTGGTATAAACGACAGAAGAAGTCGTGCCGTTTTCGTTTCTTACGGAAATCGTTCTGGGGCTGTTTGCGGCCGTTATCTGCCATCGTCCGTTCGCAGTTCCCGACCATACGAGGAGCATATTGTCCCAGTTGGTATCTTTCTTGAACTCACGGGGAGCGGCTTCGTTTCCTCCTACTCCGATAACAAACGAATCGACCATATTTGTATCGTAAACGTCCGAAAGATACGTAACGTTTACCGCGTCAGGATGACCGCCAAAGCCGCCCGAGGTGCCGATATTTGTGAGATGCTCGGGTTCCTGCGGCGTTCCGACCCTGTATACGCAGGCGTCAGCCCATGCAAAGCTTTTTCCGCTGTTTGTGGTATTGTCGCATTCGACCTCGAGTTTAAGATATCTGTACTGAGATATATCGAGATCAAATTCCGCCAGAAGATACGCATATACGTTCGACGTGTAAGAAACAAGCTCAAAATCGGACGCATTCATGCCTGTTTTGCTGCCGTAAACGTTAAAACTCAATTTTCTGTTGTTATTGGTTGCATCATTAGCATTTCCACTACCGGTAATGCCTCCGACCGCATAAAAACGCTCCGCGCCCAGTCCGGACAGATCATATATAACGGAAGCGGGTTTGCAGTGGCCCGGCGAGGCAATACCTCCGAGCCCCTTTTCAAACTTCGTGCCCCGATAGCCTATAGCTATATCCGAAGGAGAATACGGCACGGCAGATATACTGCCATCCGCGCCCGTAATGTTAAGAGTAGTATTTGCAGAAACCTCCGTTCTGTTTCCGGTAGCGGTTCCCGTGCCCTTATATACGTAGACTTTTCTTTCAAAATTCGTATCTGCGGCATATGCTCTGGGAGCAGCGGTATTGTTGCTTGCTCCGATAACGAAGCTGTCTTTTTTCGCCTCCGTGGAATAAAGATCCGAAAGATAAACTATATCTTCTGCATACTCATTTTTGCCTTCAAGATTTTCGGGCCTTGAAATCGTGCTTTGAGAAGTTTTTTTACTGTAAAGGCAAGCGTCGCCCCATGCATAGGAGCCTCCGGCTCCGGAACCGTCGCTGACTGCTTCGAGCTTTATGAAGTTCCAGCCGCTTACGTCAATATCAAACTCTGCGGTGTTGTAGGTTTTACTGCTGTTTAAATCGCTGCCGTATCCGCCTACGCCGTCAACGCTTGAAAGCAGCGTATAGCTGATGGAATCACTGTAATTGTCCGCTTTGCTTCCGTAAACCTTGAACGTAACGCCATAGCTTTGCGCGCTTGTCTGCGTAGAAGGACGGTTGGCCGCATCCCCGGTCAGACCCGCTATCGCGTAAAATCTCTCGCCGGCAGCCCCTCTTATGTCGAAAACAACTCTGTTTGTAAAGACCTTATCGTCCGTCAAATGACCTCCGAGCCCTTTTTCAAAGCGTTTTCCCTGATAACCGAGGACTATATCATCTGCATAAAAAGTCGTGCTTCCCTCAGCCAACGTGGCAATGCTTCGACCGTTTGGATGAGTAGTCGGATGTACAACGTTTACGGTATGCGTTCTGTTCCACAGATATATCGGATATATCTGCGAGCCGTCTCCAAGGAATGAGCTGTCAGCGGAAAAAGGCGCGGTTTCATCGCTTCCGAAGGCAAATTTCATCTGCTCCGTACCATACAGATCAGAAAGATAGGTTCTCGCGTTGCCTTTTCTTCCCGAATATGCTCCCTGGTGCACAAGCGATCCTCCGCTCTGCACCTCGGTAAGAGTAGCAATATCCAGCGTATGAGTAGCGGAATTGGTAAAGTGCGTCACTCCTTCCATGTTTCTCAGGATGGCGTTAAATGCATATTTCGGATTCGTTCCCGTGTGACGGTTGTCATAGTAAAAAGGGAAATCTCCGCATGTCCAGAAAATAACGGAAGGGTGCAGAAGGCTGTACAGCTTGACGGTACCTCCGTTTGACCCGTGATGCGCGGGCTGAAGGATATCGCTGTCAAGGTACGATCCGAAAACCTCCGCCATCTGGTCATTTAAGCCTGTTTCACAGTCTCCGAGCATATATGCCGTCTTTCCGCTGTCCGTAAAGTTAAATCTCCATGCGCCGCTGGCATGGTTTCCGGTCGGCACAGGATTCGGCCAATAATCCTCATGAGTCATAAGAAACTCTATTTCACAGCCGGGCAAATATAATTTTTCTCCGGTATGATAAATAAAATGATCAGCTGCCGAAAAAGCATTCATGAAGCTGCTTACATACATACCGGAATTTGCATCCGCAAGAGAATTCAAAACGCTGCTGCCCGGGAAGTTGTAAATGACAGTATTTACGTCTACAAGCCTTCCGAACGAGGATTCCATAAACTTGTACGGAAGGCAGATATGGTCTCCGTCAACGTGAGTGATCATCCACGTGATCTGCGGTTTTGACTCGCCTTGAGGTTTGTTTGTGTCAAGAAAGTCATAAAGCGCTTCCATGTCAGCGCGGTAATCAAGATAATAATCCATTGTGCGGGTGTTTCCGTTGTCGTCGGTATAGCTGACAGTTCTTTCTTCATTCCAGGCTTTTCCGCCGTCAATAATGATAAAGCTGCCGTCTGCAAGCTGAACAACAAGACATTCCAGACTGTCGCTCATTCCGATGATAGACATCGAAGGCTCCTTGACTGCGGTATAGCCCGTTACGGGAGCCGACGCTCCAAGGTAGCTCTCAACGCCGTAAATAATACGGAACTGATCCAGAGCCGCAAAGTAATTGCAGTGAACCACAGTATATCCGCCGCCCGCATTTTCCTTGTAATACGTAAAAAATCTGTTTCCTGCGGGATCGCCGTCCGCGTCCAGACCGATATTGCTCTCGGAGCCGCGTATTGAAAAGCCGTTTCCGGCAAGGGTATTCCTATATGAATCGATTTCCGCGTTTATATAGCTGTCTGCGGACGTATCAAAAAGTATCTGTCCGTGACCTTGTCCGCAGTCATACGGGTCTGCCGAATACTGAATGGCAGTCGTGGTAAACGCCGGGACATCCGTACCGTATGTCAGGGTTATTTCGTCGTCCGCATACACCGCACCATCGGTACCGACAAATGATATTGTGCTTGTGACCATGACAGCGGCCAGCAGCAGGGATAGCAATTTTTTCATGCATTTTCTCCTAAAAAAACAATTGAACGCTTTTATCAAATTTAATCCTCTTATCTGAATTATATTTTAAATACCAAAAATGTGATAGAAACAAAATCAAACAACATCACACACATTCAAAGAGCTTTAAGAAAAACCTCCGACACCCGTGAAGGCATGCCGGAGGAAAAGTGGGAAAATGAGGATTAACCTTTTTTGTTTTTAGTTGTTGTATGCGTCTGCCGAAACACCGTAGTTGTATACGGCCTTAACCATAGCCGCAAGGTTTTCGTCAGAACTTGCACACTTGGAAGCAACGTACGAATTGACGCTGTACGTAACAGTGTGATACGTCGTGGCATCGTCAGCAAGAGTGAATGTGTAAACAGTATCGAAATCTGTCGCATACATTCCGTCGCCTTCAATAACATAAGCATTCGCGCCTGCCTTTGTCATATCCGCAAGAACGTACTGCTTGCTTGCTCCGCCGGCAGAAACCGTCAGCTTGGTTGCGTTTGCAGCGTTGACTCTGATGATGAATCTGACGTCGTTTTTCAGACGAAGCGCCGCACTGCGGATATTGTCGACAGTTGTATGAGCCGAAGAACTAACGTCCGTAGCAGGAGCAGTAAAGGACTGCGTCTTTGATACGGCTACCCAATCAGCCTGGTTTGCAAGATTGTCCGTATTAAAGTCAATATAATTCTGAGCCGCCGCTCCGTATTCGAGCATATCGGCAAGCAGCGTATCAAGCTTTGCAAACTCAGCCGCGGTAAGACCAAGCGATTCCAGTCCTTCCGACGAGGAGCCCAGTTCATGGATCGTATCGCAGTAATCAGCAACGCTGAACGTCTTGGTCTCAAGGACTTCTTCCTGATCGTCAAGAAGCTCCATGGTAATGGTAGTGCTCATAAACTGCGAGTAAACGCCGGCAAAATCAAACTGATATCTGTCGCCGTTTTCAGTTCCTTCTACTGTGACAGCTTCATTGATGCCTGAGAAACGAACTGCGGGAGCCGTAACGTCATCGGCCATATTTGCAAGGACATGAAGCGTAAGGTCAGAACCTACCGTAACGGATATTCTGTCCATAGTGTTAACGGGTTCGGGAGTAGGCTCTTCCACGCTGTAAACGCACGCGCCGCCCCATGCAAACGATCCGCTGGAGTTGGCTCCGTTGCTCACGGTCTCGAGCTTGATGAAATTGTAGTCGCTGATATCAGCTTTAAATTCAGCCGTAAGATAAGTTCTGATATCGGAAGCATACATGATAGGTTCAAATTCAGTATCTTCCGTATAAGTATCATCCATGCTTCCGTACAGAGTATAGGTAAGCTTGTACGGGAATTCACTGGTGCTGTTTTTGTTTGCATTTCCGGTCAGACCTGTTACCGCGTAGAAATAATCCGCGTCAAGATCACGAACGTCATAAACTATATAAGAAGCTTTGTTGGTGCTTGCCGAAACAAGTGCCGCAAGGCCTTTTTCGAATTTTGTTCCGCGGTAGCCAAGAACTATTTCGGATCTGTCATAGGTGACTTCCGATTTGGTTCCGTCAGCATTTGTTACGGTAAGGGTTCTGGGGCTGACCGAAGGGGTACCGCCGGGAACCTGATATCTGCCGCTTTGAGTACCGGTCCATACGTATACAACGTTGTCCCAGTTCGTATCGAGCTTGTATTCGCGAGGGTTGGTCTCGCTTGAATTCGCTCCGATAACAAAGGAATCAACCATATTGGTGCTGTAAACATCAGAAAGATATGTGACGTTTTGAGCTTCTTCATGGCCTTCATAGACTACTGAAGAGCCGAGATTTGAAAGCTTCGTCGCTGTTTTGTAAACACAGGCGTCGGCCCATGCGAAGCCGCTGCTAAACTGATAACTGTTATCATAGTTGATCTTGTTGTCTGCAGCATCTGTTGTAGTTTCCAGCTTCAGATATTTATATCCGGATATATCTACGTCAATCTCTCCGGCAAGATATGCTCTGATATTGGATACATACTCAAGTAATTCAAAATCAGAATCCGCCGTTCCTGACTTGCTTCCGTAAACACTGAAAGTAAGCTTGTAAGGATAATTAGTCGAATTGTCTGCATTTGCACGGCTCGTCATGCCAACCGCAGAATAAAAACGGTCCGCTCCGAGACTGCTGACATCATATACGATACTGGTCGGCTTCTTGGCCTGAGGCGCCGCTATCGCAGAAAGACCATGGTCAAAAACCACACCCTTATATGACAGGGCAATAGTAGTAGGCCTGTAAGTGACGCCATTTTCTACGCGGTATATTCCGTTCTCGTCAGTCGACATTCCGGACTGTCCGTTATATATCTCTCTTCTTGTACCGGTGCCGGCATAAAAGCTGAGCAGATCCAGATCACTAGCGTGTCCCACCGCTTTAATTCTCAAAGGATAGCTGCGGTCTTTATAAAATTCAAGAGGTGAAGCAACATCATTCTTGTAACCGACAACATAGCTGGATTCCTCGGTCAGCGAAGAAAGATATACGATACTGCTTCCAATGACATTGCTTTCTTTTCCACTAAAGTTTCCTGTGGAAGAAATGGTGCTTTGTGAAGACATGGGATTGAACAGAGCCGCTTCGCCCCATGCATAGGAGCCGCCGCCGGCATTTCCGTCAGATTCCGCAACGAGCTTAATGAAATTGTAGTCGGAAACGGATACGTTAAACTCGGCAGTATTGTAAACCTTACTGCTTGCGGTGTCAGTTCCGTATCCGCCGATTTCATCAACGGAAGCAATCAGGGTGAATTCCATGTCGTCGGCATATTCTTCAGCATTACTGCCATAAACAGCAAAAGTTACGCCGTAATCATTTGTGTTTTCTACCAGGGTAGTAGGCTTGTTTGCCGCATCTCCGGTAAGTCCTGCAACCGCATAAAATCTCGTCGCGCCTACGCCGCTGATATCGAAGACAACAGTGCTGGGCTCATAATTTTCACTTTCGGTATTAACCAGATGTCCGCCGAGGCCCTTGTCGAAATACTTTCCCGTATAGCCGAGAACTATGTCCGTTGCCATAAAGGTATGCGTGCCTTCGGCCATGGTCGTGATCTCTCTGCCATTCGGGTGATTTCCGGGATTAACGACGTTTACTGAATGGGCGTTGTTCCAAAGATAAATAGGATATACTTTTGAACCGTCTCCCTGGAAAGACTTGTCTGCAGTAAACTGATCCGTCTCAATATTGCCATGAGCATACTCCATCCGATCAGTATCCAGCAGGTCTGACAGATAGGCTTTTACGGTTCCCTTGTATCCCGTATATCCTCCCTGATGAACCAAAGTTCCACCGGTACCCTCTGCCGCAGCGAAAGCATTGACTGACGGAACGGTAAGAATACCCGCCGTCATCGCAACTGCGAGAGACAGAGCGCAGAACTTCTTGAATAACTTCATACTGTACCTCCTTGCTATTCTTCAAATACATAGTTATTAAATGCATTATTGCTTTGTAAATGTAACACACAAACCTCCCGTCAACAATACCATTAGCCGTTTTACTTTAAATATGAACGGTCAAATTTAAAATTGTTCGTCCTCTTTTATTTACTTTTATAAGTGAAAAATGTATATTGTTTTTGGAGGAAAAGTATGGATATCAGGGACATTCGCTTATTCTTGTTTGATATGGACGGTACGATTTATCTCGGAAACCGGCTCTTTGATTTTACAAAAGAGCTTTTGTCTGTCATACGAAGCAGCGGCAGGCAGTACCGGTTTCTTACAAACAATTCTTCGAAGGGTGCAGACGCCTACGTCGAAAAGCTTACGAGACTCGGTATCAGCTGTACAGAGTCGGATTTTGTAACTTCCGCCCATGCAACTATATACTATCTGAAAGAAAAACTTCCGACAGCAAGACTGTATTTGTGCGGAACCAGATCACTTGCCTCCGAGCTTTCACGCGCAGGTTTTACGGTTACCGACGACCCTGACGGAGCTGACGCTATATTGCTCGGTTTTGATACGGAGCTTACTTTTAAAAAACTTGAGGATATCTGCCGGATCCTTTCCAAAAAGCCGGATATACCATATATCGCCACACACCCGGACTACGTATGTCCGACCGAATTCGGAAGCGTTCCTGACTGCGGCAGCGTGATAGATATGCTTTATAATGCAACAAAAAAAAGACCCGTCATCATAGGAAAACCCGAGCCTCTGATAGTTGAGCTGGCCAGAAAATCTCTCGGCATTCCCGCCGAACAGACCGCCGTAGTCGGCGACAGGCTTTATACCGATATCAAATGCGGTCTGAATGCAGGCGCAAAGGCCATACTTGTCCTTTCCGGAGAAACGACTCCTGAAATGCTTGCGCAAAGCGATATAAAACCCGATCTTGTTTTGGAAAGCGGTGCGCAGATTCTGCGCGCATTGAAAGAATAAAACATACAGACAGTAAAAGGCGCCGCTTTTTTTAAGCGACGCCCTTTTTATTGCCAGAAGATACTTATCTTCCGTGATGATCCTAAAAAGACTTAGCCTCTGTAGTAGTTGATGAGGCAGCCGGCCTTTATAATGTCGCGCTCCGCGTCGGTAAGATCACCGAGATGTACGCAGAACTCCTTGACCGTTCCATCCGCTTTTACAGCGTAGGCTTTGATATTGTCATTCTTCTCGGTAATAGCCTTACGGATACCGGGGATAAATACATAATCGTCAAGGGCAAAAGGAAGCGCGTCGTCGGGTTCATCTACAAGGAAAGGCATCATGCCCCAGTTGATGAGGTTCGAACGGTATCTCTTTGTCGCATATTCTTTTGCGAGGTTTGCCCATCCGCCGAGAACCTTCTGGCAGGAAGCGGCCTGCTC